>CALWPB010000001.1 GCA_944383315.1 uncultured Clostridia bacterium
AGTAAGATTTCGGCTAAAAAGCGTTTTAGAATGAACAAAAGCGGCGTTATCAAACGTGGTTGCCAATACCGTAGCCACATTATGACTAAGAAATCAAGTAAGAGAAAAATGCGTCTTCGCGCAGGCAGTACTGTTTCAAAAGCAGACCAGCCAAAAATTGCAAAGGCCATTGAGGTTTAAGGAGGAAGTGAACTATGAGAATTAAAAATGGCTTACACGCAATCAAAAAGAGAAATAAGACTTTAAAGAAAGCCAAAGGTTACTATGGCGCAAAGTCTAAGCAGTTCAAGGCTGCAAAAGAACAAGTTATGCGTTCAGGCAACTATGCTTACGTTGGTCGTCGCTTGAAAAAGCGCGATATGCGTAGTTTGTGGATTGCTCGTATTAATGCTGCTTGTCGTCTCAACGACATTAATTACAGCAACTTTATGCACGGTTTGAAGGCTGCTAATATCGACCTTAACCGCAAGGTTCTCGCTGATATGGCTGTAAACGATGCTGCAGCATTCGCAAGTCTTGTTGACACTGCTAAAAAAGCAATAGCTAAATAAAGTAAAAGGGAAAAATAGTTTTGCAGTTTGTGAAACTATTTTTTGGAATTTATGATAAAAGAAATTACTAGCCGTAACAATTCATTGATTGTTGATTTAATCAAATTAAAACAAAAAAAGTACCGCAAAGAACGCGGGCTTGTGTTGATTGAAGGTGAACGATTTGTAGCTGAAATGGCACAACGCGGGGTAGAATTTGAATATTTATTATTTAAGGAAAAGCCAGAAATCAATATAAACTGTACTTTGATTAAATGCAATGATGAAGTTTTAAGCGCGCTTGCGCAAACGGTTACTCCTTCAAATGTTGTAGGTGTTGTTAAGGTAAAAAAATATCCTTTTATGCCCCCAAGTACCAACTTTTTGATACTTGACCATATTCAAGACCCAGGGAATTTGGGTACAATAATTCGTACCGCTCTCGCTTTTAATTTTCGCTATATATATCTATATAATTGCGTAGATTATACAAATGATAAAGTACTACGTTCTACTATGGGCACGATTGCTGATGTTGCGTTAGTTGAATGTGGGATAGCGGAATTACGCGAACTTGCCAAATTTCCTATATACTCGGCAGATTTAAAGGGAGAAAATTTTAATAATATCCAATCTAAAAATATCTGTGGGTTGATTTTGGGTAATGAAGCAAATGGAATAAGTGCCGAAATCACAAATTTGAGTAGTCGCTCAATTTCGATTCCTATGCAAAATAACGTCGAATCGCTCAATGTGGCGGTTGCTGGCGGTATATTAATGAGTAAATTTAGTAAATAAGGAGAAAGTATTATGTCAGGTCATAGTAAGTGGTCAACCATTAAGCGCGACAAGGAAAAAACCGACCAAGCGCGTGGTAAAATATTTACAAAAATAGGTAAGGAAATCGCTGTTGCCGTAAAGGCTGGCGGTCCTGACCCAGCAAACAACCCTAAACTTGCTACAGTTATTGCAAAGGCTCGTGCAAACAATATGCCAAATGACAATATTCAACGCAGTATAAAAAAGGCAAGTGGTGAAGGCTCTGCTGTCAATTACGAGTCAATGATGTACGAAGGTTATGGCCCAGGTGGTAGCGCTATTATTTGTGATATTTTGACAGATAATAAAAATCGCGCTTCAAGCGACGTGCGCCACATTTTTGATAGAGCTGGTGGTGCACTCGGCGGACCGGGAAGTGTTGCTTTTATGTTCGACCGTAAAGCGGTAATTGCAACTAAGGCAAAATCAGACCTTACCGAAGATGATGTTATGATGATTGCAATGGACGCAGGCGCAGACGACTTCGATTTTAGCCCAGAAGGATATACCTTTATCGGCGAAGCAACCAGCCTTGCTACAATGCGCGATAAAATTGCCGAAGCAGGTCTTGAAATTGTTTCTGCAGAACTTGAAATGATTGCTCAACAAACAATCGACTTGCCAGACGAAAAATACACATCATTTATGAAAATGCTCGACAATCTTGAAGAAAATGATGATGTCCAAAATGTATTTCACAACGTAAACCTAAAGGAAGAAACAGAGTAAAATAGAAATACATTTTACAGTTCGAGAAGCGCGCATACGCACTTGTTTGCTTCTCGAATTTTACTATTAATGTGTATCATAACGTTAATTTACGAGATGAAAGCGAGTAAATAACATTGTGAGTGAAAACACATTTTGACAGTTCGAGAAGCACGCATACGCACTTGTTTGCTTCTCGAATTTTACTATTAATGTGTATCATAATGTTAATTTACGCGAAGAGTAAAGAAAAGAACGAATCAAAAGTTCGCTCTTTTTTATTTATATCTATCTTTATAATAAAGTCTAAAATTATCCATATCAAGCAGTTCATCTGTGGTAACATCAAAAATAACTGCTATAATCTTCAAACTATCAATACTCGGCTTGCTTTTGCCAAGTTCCCAAAGCGAAATAGTATCTTGCGTTGTATAAAGCAATTTTGCCAATTCAGTTTGCGACATTTTCCGCTCAAGCCGCAAATTTTTTAATATATCCTTAAATTCAACTTCCATATTTTTAATATTATACGAAAAAGTGTCGTATTTTACTTGCTTTACGAATATTTTTCGTATATAATATAGACATAAATTAAAAAAATATGAGGTAAATATGTAAAAAGTAAATACAAACCATTATTAATTTAATATTTTGATAAAAGCAGGTAAGGTGATTAAAGTACTTTGACATTCTGAGCCCTGCTTGCAGAGACGGTTGACGAAGAATCTCATCCGCTTAATAAGTTGTTTTATTTATTTCTATAATAACAAAGTTTAGTTTTTTCCACTTTGTCGATTTTTGTAAAAATTTGTAGAAAAATGTATAAAATTTTAGAAATGTTTAATTTTTAAATCAAAAACAAATTTTTATAATCAAAGCAGGTGAGCGGAGGTATTTTTAACACTTTTATATAATTAATACAAATATATTAATATAAATTTGTATCAAAATATCAATATATGTCGCAAAATTTTTAAAAATATAAAAAATTTAATACAATTTTGCATTTTATAAGTTTTTTGTTGAAAAATAGGTTATAATAAATAAATATGGAGATATTCTTCATAGAAAATAGATAAATCAGCATTTCAAAATCGTCAATAGGGCTGGCGGGGGTATCCGCATTTCAATATAGTACAAACTACCACCAGACTATTTGCTTGACGCAAATAGGCATTCTGAGCTCAGCCCACAGAGACGGAGACGAAGAATCTCATTCACTAACAAACTAAAAATAGGAGTATCAAATCTATGCAAATCAGCGCAAAAGCAAGGTTAATAAGTATTATAATAGCGGTTGTGTTTATGTTTGGCGCACTCGCGGGAACAGGCGCATACTTGATTGTTAATCATATCAATGGTAATGCCATTACAAGCAGCAACTTTACGTCTATAGGCAATATGATAAGCAGTACAAACAATAACCGAGTAGACTATAATACATATTCAGCCTTAATAACCAAATTAGGCAACGATACCACAAGTACACGTAAAAAATCAGCCATAAACGGCGGTACACCAATAGTATTCCAAATGGGTACAGTACCGGGTACAAGCACACCAATATACTGGGAAGTAGTGTACCAAACGGGTGATACAATCACCGTTTGGATGACACAACCTTATACAGAAGAGTACTTCAACTATTATGGTACAACAGAATCAAATGGTGTATTTAATGGGGCAACACAAACGAACTACAATATAGAGAATGGTTATTCCCGTTCAACATTAAGGCAGGCTACTCAAAGGATATACTCAGATTTAAATGCCGCTTATCCCGTATTTAGTAAGGTTGTTAAAAGTCCAAGCAATGCAGGTGTATCAAGTTGGCAAAGTAGCCAAGGTAATGCCAAATATAAAAGCAGTTATAGTTCAGTAACAAACGGCTTAGACACACAAACAAGTACAACTAACCCGCACGGTTGGAGATGGAGTAGTTGTATGAGTGATATGTTTTGGATACCTAGCCATTATGAAGTATGCAATACAAGTACAAGTGGTAGCGGCAATACAAACGGATTATGGGGATTAAGTACTACAGATTCCGCTTTCACCACTACAACATTAAAAGGCAGTGTATCAGTAAGTGATTGCTGGCTGCGCTCCGGCGACTCTAACAATGGCAGCTCTGCGATGCAAGTGTACTCCTCGGGCTCCGCTTACAGCGACGATGTGTTCAGTAGCAACGGCGTCCGTCCTGCCTGTCATATCTCTTTATCATCTCTTAACGAAGCAACAAGACCAGAAATTACTGTTCAAGCAAATGATAATAGTTTTGGAACTGTGTCGGGAAGTGGAGAGTATGGTTACAATTCGCAGGTAACTATTACAGCAACACCCAACATTGGCTATGTTTTTGACCACTGGGAACTCAATGGACAAACAGTTGCTGGCGCGGGAGCATCATACACATTTACTGTAACGGAAAATCAAACATACACAGCAATTTTCAGACTTGCACAAACTACTATTACATCTTCATCAGGTTCAAGTGATATTATTGCACAATATAGTGATAGTAATAATATTAGCCAAGAGTATTTGTTACATTTTGCGAGTGGGCGATACTTACATAATTTGAATATAAATAACTTTACATTAATACTAGAATATACTTCACTTACCCTTACAAACTTTGATTTTTGTACTGCTATTGAATACGTTGTGAATGATAATGCAACACAACTTTATTTAAAAATAATTGGTCTAACAGGTGATTTAAATATTATTTTAAGTCTAGCCGATTTGCCTCCGGATTTACAACCCGCAACATCTGGCGGTGGGGTGGATACAGTTGCGGTAGTATCTACTTATGGCGGCAGTGCTGAGATAGTGGGCGATAGTTTTGCTGATGATTCGCAAATTACATTTGTAGCCCGTAATAAAATTAATGGCTATCAGTTTGTTGGTTGGTTTGTGGGGAATAGCAGTACTCCAATTAGTACTGCAATGAGTGTGCGCTTAAATTATAGTGATATTCAAGGCAAAGTGATAACCGCTCGTTTCGAGCCAATAGATAGTACATTGCAAAACGGACAGACCGATAACAATCAAACAAGCGACTTTGCTTAGTCGCTTGTTTTTTGTATCTAAAACGCATATAGTTTAATTTAAAAAATCTCTACAAATCTTAAAAAATGTTGTTTTTACCCTTGATTTTTTCGTTAGTTTATGCTAATATTTTGTTATTGAAATTCACACCATTCGCAATTTTTGGCACCGTTGCCTAAAATTTAAGTTTTAGGTTGAGCCAAAGAGTTATAAAGCGAGTGGGCGGACTAAAAACGAATTAAGGAGGATTTTCCAAGTGGCAATTTCAATAAAACAATTACTCGAAGCAGGCGTTCAGTTTGGGCACCCTACCAGACAATGGAACCCTAAAATGGGTAAGTACATTTTTTGTGCTCGTAATGACACACACATTATTGACCTTGAGCAAACAGTAGTATTAGTTCAACAAGCATATGACTACGTTCGCGATATGGTTTCAAAGGGTAAAACAGTACTTTTTGTAGGTACTAAAAAGCAGGCTTGCGATGCTATCAAAGAAGAAGCAGAGCGCTGCGGTATGTACTACGTAAACACTCGTTGGTTGGGTGGTACACTTACAAACTTCAAGACAATTCGTTCACGCGTTGACCGTCTTAACAAACTCAACAAGATGGAACAGACAGGCGAGTTCGAATTCTTCCCGAAAAAAGAAGTTTTGCAAATGAAGGCAGAACGCGACAAACTCGAGAAAAACCTTGGCGGTATCAAGGAAATGACATCGCTCCCAGGACTTTTGTTTGTTGTTGACCTTAAGAAAGAACACATTGCAGTTAAGGAAGCACGCGCATTAGGTATTCCTGTTGTTGCGCTTGTTGACACAAACTGCGACCCTACACTTGTAGATGTTGTTATCCCTGGTAATGACGATGCTATTAGGTCAGTTCGTTTGATTGCTGAAACAATCGCTGATGCAGTTATTGAGGCAAAGAACGGAAATGTTCCAGAAGTAGAGAGAAAGGCTGATGATGCTGAGATTACAGAGTCTATAAACGACGAAGGTGAAGCAGTTAGCAAAAAGGTTTTCAAAAAGAAAGAAGAAAAGGCTGAAGTAAAAGCCGAAGAAAAGACAGAAGAGAAGAAAGAAACTAAGAAAGCAGCACCTAAAAAGGCTGAAAAGACAGAAGATGCCGAAGTAAAGGCAGAGAAAAAGGCTCCAGCAAAGAAGCCAGCTGCTAAAAAAGCAGAAAAAGCAGACGAAGTAAAGGCTGAATAATTTAAAAAGTTTGGGAGGAAAATATGAGTTTAACAGACGACATTAAAGAATTGCGCGCACGCACACAGGCAGGTATGCTTGACTGTAAAAACGCACTTGAAGCTTGTAACGGAAATATGGAAGAGGCTACTAAATGGCTTCGTGAAAAAGGTATGGCAGCCGCTGCTAAGAAAGAAGGCAGAATCGCCGCAGAAGGTGCTGTTGAAGCCTACATTCACCTTGGTGGTAAAATCGGTGTATTGGTTGAAGTAAATACAGAAACTGATTTTGTTGCAAAAAGTGAAACATTTAAAGAACTTATTCACAACATTGCATTGCAAATCGCTGCAAGCAAACCTTTGTTTGTTAGCAAAGACGATGTTGATGCTGAATCACTTGAAAATGAACGCAAGATTTATCTTGCGCAAGCACTTAATGAAGGCAAACCTCAACAAGTTGCAGAAAAGATTGTGGAAGGCCGTATTCACAAGTACTACAAGGAAGTATGTTTGCTTGAGCAAGAGTATTTCCGCGACCCTACAAAGACAATTCAGGACATTATAAATGAAGCCGTTTTGTCTACTGGTGAGAAGATTAAAGTTCGCAGATTTGTTCGCTATGAAATGGGCGAAGGTCTCGAAAAGAGAGAAGACAACTTCGCTGAAGAAGTAGCAAAACAAGCAAGAGGCGAATAACAAAAGAGAACCGAAAGGTTCTTTTTTCGTATTCAAAACAATTTATTTGTAAATTTTGGTAACAAACGTTTGCCAAAAACTGAAAAATTAAGTAAAATATAACTATATTTTTATATGTTAATAAGGAGTATATTATGTTAAACGAATATGACAAGTCTTTGTATGATGGTTTAAGCGAACAGTTGCAAAAGAGTATCGACCATTTCGCTAGCGAGTTAAATTCAGTGAGAGCGGGCAGAGCAAACCCACGTATCCTTGACAAAATTATGGTTGATTACTATGGTACTATGACACCGCTTAACCAAATGGCAAATATTAGTGCTCCAGACCCTCGCACGATCGCAATTTCGCTCTGGGACATTAGTATGTTAAAGGAAGTATTAAAGGCTATTCAAACTAGCGATTTGGGTCTTAACCCTAGTGATGATGGTAAGGTAATTAGACTTTTTGTACCAGCACCTACTGAAGAACGTCGCTTGGAACTCGTGAAAATGGTTCGTAAATTTGCCGAAGATACCCGAGTTACAATGCGTAATGGAAGACGTGATTGTCTTGACGAGTTCAAAAAATTAAAGAATGAGAAAAAGATTACCGAAGACGAATTAAAGACTGCTGAAAACGAAGTACAAAAGATTCTTAACAAGTTTACAGAACAGGTTGACAAAATGTTAGCACAAAAAGAAAAAGAAATTACTGAAGTTTAATTAATATCAGTGTATTTTATTTTGATTTTCGCATATAGTACTAAACGAAGCATATTAGTACAACGAAAAATTAATTTTCAAAGGGGTAGCAAGTGTCAGACGGTAAATTAAAGGTTTTAAAGCAGTTGGATTTGACTCGTTTACCTACGCATATTGCTATTATTATGGACGGTAATGGACGGTGGGCGACAAAGCGAGGCTTGCCGCGCAATATGGGACATAAGGCAGGTTGCGAAAATCTAAAACGAATTATTCAACATATCTATGATTTGGGCATAAAATATGCGACTTTTTTCACGTTTTCTACAGAAAATTGGAAGCGTCCAAAGGAAGAAATAGACGGGATATTCAATATTGTACGACAATATCTTGACGAAGATGCAGAGCAATTTGTAAGTCGTGGCGCTCGTGTAGTGGTGTCTGGCGATTACAAAAAACTTCCCAAAGATTTGGTTAATTCTATTTCAAATATTATAAAGAAAACGGAAAAATGTGATAAATTTGTATTAAATCTTGCCATAAATTACGGTGGACGTGATGAAATTCTTATGGGTGTGAATGAAGCAATAAAGCAGGGTAAAGCATTAGAAAAGGCAGAAGATTTTAGCAAACTGCTGTATTCAAAGGATTTGCCCGATCCTGACTTTGTAATTCGTACAAGCGGGGAAATGCGAGTTAGTAACTTTATGCTTTGGCAAATGGCTTATAGCGAATTTTACTTTACTCCTGTTTATTGGCCGTCTTTTAGTGAAAAAGACTTACAACGCGCACTTATTGATTTTCAAAAACGTAAACGCCGATTTGGCAGTCTATAAAAACTTAGGAGAAAAAAATGGAGAATAAAAAAGTAGCAAGCACTCCGGCTAAATGGTGGCCCCGTATAATTTCGGGTGCCATAATGCTTGTGGTTTTGGTCGGTTGCTTCTTCCTACGTGAGTTGAATACATACGTATTTGATTTACTTATCGGCGCAATGATGATTTTTTGTGCCTACGAAGTGGAGAATTTGCTCCACAAAATGGACAGGCCTACGTGGACCACACCTGTTGGGCTGTTTCCAATACTCAGTTTTATGCTTGTAGCCGTTTGTGCTAATACTGGTTTGAATTTTTATCATTTTGTGTTATTTAGTCTTGCAATTATGGTAATAATGTTTGTAGTACTTTTTGCTACTCCTTTGATTTTTCACAAATGGGGGAGCAAATGTAAAGTCCGCGATGGATTTGCTGGTTCACAAACATATTATGCTTTCAGCAAGTCAATGAATACAATTTTTGTCTGCTTGTGGCCATCATTTTTGCTGAGTTTTGCATTTATTATTAACCATTTTGGAGAGATGAGCATATCAGAAACCGCTCATTATTATGCGGAAAGCGGTGTTGATTTTGGCCTTCTTGGGTTAGTGTTGTTGTTTGTTACCAGTATGTTTGCTGACACATTCGCAATGCTTACAGGTAGATTATTAAAAGGCCCTAAAATTTGTCTTGAAAAACTCGGACCAGGTAAATCTTGGACAGGGCTTATAGGTGGAATAATCGGTGCTGTTGTTGGTAGTTTGATTGTATTCGCAATCTTCAATTCTATTGGGGCATATAATATGCTATTTAATTCTAGTGGAATAAACATAAACATTTGGACTTTCTTTGTGGGTGGTATTTTCTGCGGTATATTTAATATGGCAGGTGATTTGTTTAGTTCACTGTTTAAGCGTAGAGCGGTTGTAAAAGATTTCAGCCAGATTATACCAGGACACGGCGGACTTATGGATAGATGCAACGGACTGCTTGTTAATGCACTGTTTGTGTTTATATTCTTTATCATACTTTTTGTATAAATTGAATAAAATATTTACTAATGCGGGCTTAATTAGACCGCATTAGTTGTATTATGGAGGGACTATTTTGCTCTGTATGCTTGCAAGTTTTGCGAGTGTAATGACGACTATAGGCTATGTGCTACTTGCAATACTAGTATTGCTTGTGATGATTACCATACACGAATTCGGACATTACACTTTTGGGAAATGGCTGGGCTTCAAGATTGATGAATTTTCTATCGGTTTTGGTAAGGCAATATTCAAGAAAACACTAAAATCAGGTGAAGTTTTTAGTATTCGTATTATTCCTTTGGGGGGATACTGTGCTTTTGCGGGGGAAGACGAAGATGACCCTGACCCTAAATCTTTTAATAATCAAAAGCCTTGGAAACGGTTAATTGTTCAGTTTGGTGGGGTATTCTTTAACTTTATTTCAGCAATTATTTTTGCATTTATTTTGTTAGTTGCTTTCGGTTATGACGTGCCAAAAGTTGACCAAGTTAATTCAGATTTCCAGACAAATTTGCAGACAAATGATATAATACGAGAAATTGACGGAGTTAAAGTTGATTTTATTACAGATAATACCGCAAATGCGTTGTTAAACGAACATTACGCAAATATGACAGATGAAGAAAAGGCAAATTATACCGAAGTAACTGTTGACGACATTACTTATAAGTGTTACAATAATCTTGAATTTACTGTTGAACGTGATGGTGAAACTGTTGAGATTTTAGGTAATATGTATGTCTATACCCAAGCTGATGCTGACGGTAACGATGTTACGCGATTGTATGTAGGTTTTTCAACTGTACCATATCAATATAGTTTTGTCGAAGCGCTCGCAAAATGTGTTCCACTCGCAGCCGCTTTTGCTTGGAAAGTACTTGTTTCGTTGTGGTGGATAATTACAGGACAAATAGGTATTGCGGATATAGGTGGACCATTTACTACAATTTCAACCATAGCAGAATATTCGCAGCAAAACATTGCAAATCTGTTTGTGTTCTTGCCGTTTATTTCGGCAAACCTAGCAGTATTTAATTTGCTACCAATTCCCGCACTTGATGGTAGCAGAATGGTGTTTACAACTATCGAATGGATACGTGGGAAGCCTATAAATCGAAAAGTGGAAGGATATATCCATTTTGCGGGGCTTATAATACTGTTTGCATTAGTTATCTTTGTAGATATCTACCATTTGTTTATTTGAGGTGAAAAATGACTACTTTACAAAAGTTAAAAGAATCAGGCTTTACAGATGACAAGTTAAAACTTGATAATGCATCTTATTTTTCAGATAATGATGAATGTGTTGTGAGTTTTGTATATCCTGAAACTGCACCACTTTCAGATGAAGAAAAGGAAAGTATAAGAAATACAATTTCTCAAGATTTGTCTAATGTGTGTAATGTTTCGGTTAAATTTAACAAAAGTTGTTTTGATGCAGACGTTATTAGAAAGCGTATAAATGAATATTTTGATACCGAATACAAAGCCTTAAATATGGTTTTTTCTCAAGACGATATCGAGATTACAGAGCGCGCGAACGGCGCAAAAATTGTGTTTAGTTGCGATAATATTACTCGACAAGTTCTTGAAAATAAAGATTTTACTGGTGAATTGGCAAAATTTTTAGCACATAAATTCTTTATAGATTTTGACATAGAATTGCGAGAAAAGGAAAATGATGTGAGCCTAGAAGAAATTGTGTCAAAACCAGAAGACGCAACGACAAGTCTTAGTTATTGTCTTGAACAAGAAAAAGCATTAAATAAATACGAAGTTGAAACAGGTAATTGCTTTTATGGGAAATATGCAGGCGAGCATCCCATTTTAATTGCTGAAATGCCGCGTGAGAATGCGAAAGCCGTTGTCCTTGCTGGTACTGTACTCAATCCAATGCTCACTACTTTTACTCGTAAATCAAAAGTTGATGGTGCAGAACCAGAAGAACGGAAACGATTTACCTTTACCTTACAAGATTTGAGCGGCAAGGTTGATGTGGTGATTTTCCCGAATGAAAACGCAGTAAGCGACCTTGAAAAGATAGAAGAAGGTACACAACTTGTAGTTGGGGGTAGTGTAAGTATATTTAATGAGCGACTTAATATTAAAGCAAACAGCCTGTCCTTTGCAGAAATAAAAACAAAAGAGTTGATAAAGGTATATAGAAAAGTTAATTCTCAATATTATTTTGTAAATCCTCAGCCAGTAAATGAAATTCAGCAAATGGATTTGTTTAGTCTAACTGAAAAGAAAACAGATTACTGGGATACGCACGATAGCGTAGTTGTATTTGACTTTGAAACAACAGGACTTGATGCCAATAGTTGCAAAATTATCGAAATCGGGGCAGTGAAGATACAAAAAGGTTCTATTATTGAAACATTCCAAACATTGATTAATCCAGGGCAACCAATTCCCGAAGAAATTACAGGTATTACACATATTGATGACTCAATGGTGGCAGATGCTCCAACTATAGACCAAGTTTTGCCAGATTTTTATAAATTTACGTACGGTTCTGTATTAAGTGCTTACAATATTGATTTCGACTATCAATTTTTAGCAAATAACGGTAAGAATTTACGTTTGCTATTCAATAATGAGCAGATTGATACATTAAGACTTGCAAGGGCAAAAGTCCCAAGTTTGAGTAATTATAAATTAGGTACTGTGGTTAAAGCGCTTAATATTACTCTTGTTAATGCACACCGTGCACTTGCGGATGCTTATGCAACTGCAAAAGTTTTCATAAAATTGATATAAAATGCCGTAAAAACGTGTTTAAAGTATTGATTTTTATGTTTTTTTGTGATAAAATAAATTTAAAGACTTATGAGTGGGGGAGCCCACTCATAACTTTTAATAATCAATTCAGGGAGTTTTCTTTAAATGATTAATAGTAAAGATTTCTTTTTGGCTTTGGACCAATTGGAAAAAGAAAAAAAGATTGACAAGGAATTTTTTATTTCCGCTTTGGAAAGTGCATTAGTTAGCGCATATAAGAAAAATTTTGGTGAAGCACGTAGTGCCGAAGTAAAATTGAATCCTGAGAAAGGTACAATCAAGGTTTATGCATACAAGACTATTGTTGACGAAGTGGAAGACCCAGACAAACAGATTAGCCTTGAAGAAGCAAAGCAAATTAAATCAAGTTACAAAGTAGGCGATATTATAGCCGAAGAAGTTACTCCAAAGAATTTTGGACGTATTGCAGCACAGACCGCTAAGCAGGTGGTAATGCAGCGACTTAGAGAGGCAGAACGCGAAAATTTGAGCACTGAACTCAATTCAAAGGGCGACCAACTTACAACTGCTATTGTTCGTAGAAAAGATGCTACAAATGTATATGTAGAACTTAGCGGAACAGAAACAGAAGGTGTGTTAGGCGAAAAGGATATTATTCCAGGTGAGAAACTTGAAATTGGTCAGCACATAAAAGTACACATTAAGCGCGTGCGTGATAATGGTTATGGTGCGGAAGTTCAAGTAAGCAGGACTACCCCAGTTTTTGTAAGAAAGTTATTTGAACTTGAAGTTCCAGAACTCGTTAGCGGCGATGTTGAAATTAAGTCAATCGCAAGAGAAGCGGGTAATCGTACCAAAATTAGTGTTACGAGCAAAGACCCGAACATTGATGCAGTTGGTACATTTGTAGGTCCGCGCGGCTCACGAATCAATGCAGTGCTTGATGAACTTGGCGGAGAAAAAATTGACATTGTAAGATATGATGATGATGTTTTTGAATACATTGCAAATGCTTTAAGCCCTGCCGAAGTTATAAGTGTTGAAATTAATCAAGAAGCAAAGTCAAGTAAGGTTATTGTTCCTGACAACAAGTTGAGCCTTGCTATTGGTAAGGAAGGTTGCAATGTTCGTTTGGCAGCTCGTCTTACTGGGTGGAAGATTGATGTAAAAAGCGAAAGCAATAATGCTAAAGAAGAACAGAGCAAACAAGTACAAGAATTTACATCAAGATTTGATAACGATAACCCTGACAATGATATTGACATTTTTGAAGACATAGAAACTATTTAATAGGTGAAATATGCAAAACAAACAAGAGCCCTTACGTATGTGTTGTGTAACAAGAGAAATGCTACCGAAATCATCTTTAATCAGACTTGTCAAGACTGCGGACGGTATAAAGATTGATAATTTTAAAAAAATTTCAGGTCGTGGTGTTTATATCACAAATTCACTAGATGTTTTTGTAACGGCAAGAAAGAGAAAAGTTTTAGAACGAGTTTTTAAATGCGACGTAGGCTCTATTTATGAAAAATTGGAGGAATACGCAAATGGAAATGGAAATCGGTAGATATCTTGGACTTGCTAAGAGAGCAAATGGCATAGTTTATGGGCTTGATAATATTAAAAAATCAAAAGAGCATATATTTTTGCTAATCGTGTGCGATACTGCTTCGAGTAATTTGTACGAAGAAATGTGTTACATTTCGGTAAACAGAAAAATTCCACTTCACAAAATGGAGTATATGACACTTGACCAAGTGCTAAATACAGAAAATTGTAAGGCTGTTGGTATTACTAACGGGCACTTGGCATCCCAAATCAAATATATATTGGATAAGGAGAATGAGTTTGACTAATCAGAACCAGAATAAAAAGACTATAACTTTTGACAATCTGCGTGCTATTTCTGAAATTAATAATCAGTATCTTGTAAAAATGAGTAGAGATGCTGAAAATATGCGTACAGATTTGGAAAGCATTGCAAAGAACGTACGTGTTTTATTGCGCGAATTTGAGAGTAAGAAAGACGAAGAAAAAGTTTCAAAAGTAGTACCTGAAGTGGTGGAAACTAAGCAGGAACCAACAAAATCAAGCACCGTAGTTCGTCAGTTTGAGAGCAAAAATCGTAATCAGCGCCCACAAGTTCAAAATTCGCATAAAAACAATTTCGCAACAAATACAGCAAATAAAAAACCTGCTGGAAGCCCTCAGGGTAATAATAAACCTAATAAAAATTCTACAGTTGTAACAGTGGCTCCTGTTGTGGATATACCTCAAAATACAAAACGTGTTTTTGAAAAGCGTAAAGATGACAGACGTAAAAATAATTTTGACGATTTTGGACGCGGTAACAAGCGCAATATGATGCGTAAAGGTCTTTTGGAAGAAAACTCTATTGAAGAGCGTATTCGTAGTAGCCGTAAATTAAAGAATAAGAAAAAGACTGAACAGCCTGCTGTTGTTTCTGCACCTATTGACCACGCAGTTATTACAACTGAAAACATTACTGTAAAACAACTTTCCGAGAAGACAGGTAGGTCTGTTGCTGATATTTTGAAACAATTAATGGTTTTGGGAATGATGTCAAATGTAAATTCTACTATTGATTTTACAACGGCTGAATTAGTGGCAAGTGAATTAGGTGTCGTACTTGAACAAAAGTTAGAGAAGTCATACGAAGAAAAACTTGCTGAAGAATTTGGTGCTGTCGATGGTGTAGCAGATGAAAACAGTGTATCACGTCCACCAATAGTTACAGTTCTTGGACACGTTGACCACGGTAAAACAAGTTTGCTTGACTTTATTCGAAAAACTCATATTCAGAGTCAAGAAGCGGGTGGTATTACTCAAAATATTTCTGCTTACCAAATTAAGACTATGGGGAGATTAATAACATTTATTGATACCCCAGGACACGAAGCATTTAGCGCAATGCGTGCGCGTGGTGCAAGTGTAACAGATATTGCAATTTTGGTAGTTGCTGGAGATGATGGTGTAAAACCTCAAACTTTGGAAGCAATCAAGCACATCAAGGAAGCAAAAATTCCTATGATAGTGGCTGTAAACAAAATGGATAAACCTGAGGCAAATTTCGAACGTGTAAAACAACAACTTGCCGAAGCCGATGTTATGCCAGAAGAATGGGGTGGCGATACTATATTTGTTCCAATTTCAGCACTTACTGGTATGGGTGTTGACAAATTGCTTGAAATGGTGCTTTTAGTTGCAGATGTAAATGACTTGCGCGCTAACCCTGAACGTCACGCATTAGGAATGGTAATTGAAGCGAAACTTGATAAGGGTAAAGGGCCTATTGCTACGGCAATTATATTGAATGGTACATTGAAAGTAGGAGATACAATTATTTCTGGTGTTCACGCAGGTAAGGTGCGTGCTTTGATTGACGATAAAGGTAAATCTATAAGAACCGCTCCACCAAGTACTCCTGTATCTATTCTAGGTCTTGACGGAGTGCCAAACGCAGGTGACCAACTTTATGCTGTTGACCCTAAATTTAGTAAAGATGTGCTTGCGGAACGTAAACGTAAGATTCAACAAGATAAAATTAATGCTAAAAATGTATTCAGTATGGAAGAATTTTTAGCAAAATCAGCAGACAGTGAAAAGAAAGTACTTAATATAATTGTAAAGACAGATGTACAAGGTTCTTTTGAAGCATTGACTGCAATTTTGAATAAAATTAATAACGAAGAAGTGCGTGTTGAGTGTATTCACGGTGGCGTGGGCACTATTAATGAAACAGACATACAACTTGCAAAGAATGCAAATGCTTTGATAATTGGTTTTAATGTAAAACCAGATTCAAAGGCATCAAGCATTGCCGAGCACGATAAAGTAGAAATTTTCTTGAGTAAAATTATTTACCAGATTTCAGATTATGTTACAAAGAAAATTAAAGCAATGCGCACCCCTGTATTTGAAGAGCAAGTTATCGGACATGCTGAGGTTATACGAACATTCAAAATTAGTCGTATCGGTACAGTTGCGGGGTGTATCGTAAAAGACGGAAAGATTACCAAAAATTGTAAGATTAGACTTTTCCGTAAAGGCGAAAAAATTGTCGAAACTACAATTACCACCTTGCAACGCGACCGCGAAGACGTCAAGGAAGTTGTCGCAGGTATGGAATGTGGTATTAAAATGGAAGGCCACAACGATATATTGCTTGAAGATATAATTGAAGCATTCGTAATGGTTGAAGTTGAGAGAGATTAGGAGGTTATTATGCAGGAAACTAGGTTGCAACGTGTAAATAGTGAAATAAAAAAAGCATTAGCAAGTATTTTGGCTGAGGATATTAGGGACCCTCGTATTCAGGGTATTATCAGTGTTGTAAGTGTAAACACAACAAACGATTTGAGCCATTGTACTATTTATGTTAGTATTTATGAGCAAGATAAAGCAGCAAAAAAATTAAGTTTCAATATTTTACAACATAGCGCTGGTTTTATTCGTAGACTGTTGTCGCAAAAGGTTGACCTGCGTATTACTCCTGAACTTCATTTTAAGTTAGATGAAGGCTATGACAATAGCGAGAAAATGACGAGACTTATTGACTCTCTCAATATTCCTGCTGAGGAGGACGAGAGTGCAAAGTAAGTCTTTTGCAAAAAATTTGATAAAAATTTGTAGCCACGTGGAACGCGTGGCTATTTCAGGTCATAAGAACCCTGATTACGACAGTATTTGTTCGTGTCTTGCAATGCAAGAAATTTTGCGACAAAATAAAATAGCAGCGGATATTATTCTTGAAAAGCCATTAGAACCCACATTCGCTGAAATTGTGATGAAAAATCATTTCGTTTATATTCCAACTAAACAATATGATGCAGTGATAAGTGTGGATACTCCTGATAAAAAAATGCTCCCAGCAAATGCTTTGGAGTTGAAAGAAAAGGCAAAATATAGTTTTGCGCTTGACCATCATAAAGACCATTCTTGTTATATGCAGAAAACACAACTTTTTGAAGGTGAGTCGAGTGCTTGTGAAGTTATTTTTCGTACTTTTGAACCGCATTTCACATTAAATAAGCGACTAAGTACCATATTTTATATGGGAATCTATGCAGATACTGGGGGCTTTGTGTACTCAAATACACATCCAACCACTTTTGAGATTTTATCGAAAATCACAAAATTTGATATAAAGCCAGATGAGATAGTTCAAAACTATTTTACTAATATTAAACCACAGGCTCTTGAAATGTTGCGCCGAGCATTAAATAGTGTTAAATTTTATGAAGACGGACAAATCGTTGTATCGGCATTAAGATTTAATGATTTTGATGAAACTAAAATTTCATACGGCGATAGTAAAATGATAGTTGACTATACTCAACGTATAGACGGTGTAAAGGTTGCAATAAGTATTTTCGAGCCAGAAAAAGGCGATTATCACGTTTCTTTACGTACAGCGAGCCCTGATGTTGATGTTTCATTAATTGCAAAAAAATTTAATGGTGGTGGACACGTTCGCGCAAGCGGTATGAAACTTGTAGGTGAGTATGACAAGGCTTTGCGTGCTTTAATTAATCAAGCAAAATCAGTATTGGGGTTGAAGAAATGAACGGTTTTATCAATCTAAATAAACCTGTTGGCATTTCTAGTGCTCAAGTGGTTGGACGCGTCAAACGAATACTAAACTTGCCAAAAAATGTAAAAATCGGGCATATGGGCACATTGGACCCGCAAGCAAGCGGGGTGCTAATTATTGCACTAGGAAACGCGACACGAGCATTTGATTTGTTGTTAGCAAAACACAAAACATATCTTGCCGAATTTGCCTTTGGCTATGAAACCGATACATTAGATAGTGAAGGCGAAATTGTAAATAAAAATAACAAATTGCCGACAGTTGATGAAATTAATTCTGTTTTGCCTACTTTTTTAGGAAAAATTGACCAGTTACCTCCACAATATAGCGCAAAAAGCATAAACGGTATTCGCGCCTATGACTTAGCAAGACAAGGGAAAATTGCCGATTTAAAATCTTGTAAAGTGGATATATTTAAGTTTGAATTAAAAGAGCAGAGAACAACAGCAACTTTTGTTTTTGAAATTGAGTGCGGCGGTGGTACATATATACGCAGTCTATGTCGTGATTTGGCACATAAATTGGGTACTGTTGCCACAATGACAGCACTTTGTCGTACAAAATCAGGCTTTTTTGATATAAAAGATGCTGTTTGTTTGGAAAACCTAGGCGAAAATGATATTATCAGTACAGAGCAGGTGTTTAATGATTTACCAAAATTAGATTTAACACCAAAAGAATCAGAGTTTTTCAAGGTTGGTAAAAAATTTACTTTACCGCAAGCACAAGGGATATACCGTACTTTTGATAACAGCGGAAACTTTATTGGTCTGTGTGAAATCACAGAAGAAAAAAGGCTAAAAAGGAGAGTATGATGATTAGATTTGGTCCATCAGGCAATAGTGAAGCTTTCTATGAAGAAGGATACAAGGAAACGGCTCAGGCACCCAAATGGCTCAATGAAATGGGACTGAATGCTTTTGAATATGCTTTTACTTTGGGACAGTTTTTAACTGATAAAACAGCGGAAAAAATCGTTGCCGAAGGGCAAAAATACGATATTGAATTTAGTGTCCACGCACCTTTTTATATAAATTTTGTGAATACTAGTGAAACTTCTCGCGAAAACAACTACAAATTTATGATGAATAGTGTGGAAGGGCTAAAAAAATTGAAGGGTAGGCATTGTGTTTTTCATATTGGTTCGCAGTTAAAGTTTACCCGAGAAGAAGCATTCGCGCATTTAAAAGAAAATTTTATGGACTTTGTTCGCGAGTTTGAAAAAACTGAAAGTGGTGTATTCCTTTGTCCCGAAACTATGGGGAAATATACTCAAATGGGCACAGTTGATGAAATATTTGAGATATGCAGTTGGAGTGATTGCCTTATTCCTACACTTGATTTTGGTCATATCAACAGTGTTATGCAAGGTGCATTAAAGACAAAAGATGATTTTAAGGCAATTTTTAATAAAGGTATAGACAAAATCGGATTTGAAAAAATGAAAGATGTGCATATTCATTTTTCAAAAATTATGTACGGTGCAAAGGGCGAGATAAAGCATTTGACTTTTGATGATACAGAGTTTGGCCCTGAGCCAGAGCCCTTTCTTCAAGCAGTTTATGAACTCGGGCTTGAACCTGTTATTATCAGCGAATCTGCTGGCACACAGGCAAAGGACTCTCGCATAATGCACGAAATCTATATGAATTTAAACAGTTGATTTTTTTAATCTAATATGATAAAATAATTTATATTTTTACAAGGAGAATATTTATGATTTCAGCTTCAGAATTGAGAAAAGGAATGTGCTTTGAATGGAATGGACAGATTTATACCGTTCTTGATTTCGAACACAATAAACACGGCAGAGGAGGCGCTGTCGTTTGGATAAAAATGCGTAATGTAGCAACAGGTGCTAATGTTGAAAATACGTTTAACCCAACAGATAAGTTTGAAAAAGTGCAGTTTGTAGAAAAGGAAATGCAATATTTATACAATGATGGCGACCTTTACTACTTCTTTGACCCTGAAACTTATGACCAAATTCCTTATAACAAGGAACTTGTAGAAGAGTGCTTGCCATATCTTCTTGACGGTATGACAGTTACTGCAAAGTTTTTTAAAGACCAAGTTTTTTCAGTTGCACCACCACTTTTTGTAGTGCTTGAAGTAAAAGAAACAGAACCTGCTATTCAGGGCGACACTTCAAAGGCTACTTACAAGCCAGCAACAATGGAAACAGGTCTCGTTGTGCAAGTGCCTTTGTTTATTGGCAACGGTGAGAAAATTAAAATTGACACACGTACAGGTGAGTACGTAGAAAGAGCATAAAAAAGCCCGCAAAGTGCGGACTTTTTTATTTATTTTTAATATTTATTTATATAAAATTAATTCAAATAAGAAAAAACAAGCGAATTTATAATACTTTACTAAAAAATTAGTTGTTAAAGTTAAAAAATTTTTTAAAAAGCTCTTTATTTTGTTTGCTTTTAAAATTCTTTTATGATATCATAATATTGTCTCTTGAGACATTTCCTTTTTGTTTTTTGTGTTCTTTAAAATTTTTCATTTCATCTATTTTCATTTAAACTACTTATGTTAAAAAAACAAAATCTTCTTTTGACACAGGGTTTCTTCTCCCCCTGTGTTTTTTGTTATAAAATTAATTATATTCCAAGTCATCACGTTTAAATTCAGGACAATCTAAAAATTCGATAACACTCACATTAAAGCCATCTGCAACCTGATAAACAACAGCAAGGGTAGGGCAGCGAGTATTTCCTTTCATAATATTTACTATGGTAGAACGCGCTATACAGTTTGTTGTCAAAAATTTATGTAGTGTTAAGTTGTGTTGCTTTAACAATTCTTTTAAACGAATGGTAAAGGCTTCACCTAAGGTCATAATAACTCCTTTATATTGTTTTTATAAGAACAAAATGAAATTTTAAAGTATTTTTAATAGTAGAATGTTTTGAGTTTAAGTTTTTAAAATAATTTAAGTGTCGATATTAATCAAACTTTTTTAATAATTATTTCCCCTTTGTCTTTATGGTTTTAATTATAGTAAAATATAAAATAATTGCAACCGAATTCGGTCAATTCGGTCGATTTTTATAGAATTTTTTTAACTTTTCGAGTACGTATACAATATTGTAATACCAAAAATGTATATTTCCGCCTTTAAAATATTTAGTTTCTTATAATTTACCACAATAATTTTTGTAAAAAAGCGAAATTAATCAACTTTAAATTACACATTTGCGAAAAGTGGTATATTTTGTTAAAATTTAAATAAGATAACAAAAAAGGGGTACCACTATGTATAATTACACACTAGCCCCAAACCTTCCAAATAGTATGGGGGGGGGGGTACTTTTTAGCCTATAAAAAACTTGTTTCAAGTTTTTTCTCTCCACAAAAACGAATAAATAACGAACAACCCTTTGTAAGTCAATGGGGTGTATTTTATTTATTCACTACACACACGGAAAGCCAGCCTAAGCGCTGTCCGCAACAACAATATGATATTAAAGTACTGGGCTGGCGTGGTAGACCGCATCCCAATGTTACGTATACTCCTGCCAGCATATTTACTAATACTTTGTACGGCTGGCGGGAATATCCGCATTCCAATATAGCGCATACTAGCGCCAGACTATTTGCTAGCGCAAATAGGCATCCTGAGCCCGCCCCGCGAAGCCTTAGACGAAGGACCTCACCCGTACAAACAAAGGGAGGGTATCAATATGCAAATTAGCGCAAAAACACGTTTAGTATGCCTAATAGTAGCCCTACTAGTATTTGCCCTTGGTTCACTTGTTGGCACGGGTACATACCTAATTATTAATCACTTAAACAAATCAAACGCAAGCACCGAAACCGATTACATAACAACCACAAACCTATTCAACACAAATGGTACAATAAATGCAACCGCCGCAAATGCATTGTTAGAAGCAGTAGGGTATTATGACTATTCAGCCACTACCACAGGCTACAAAGCTCACCAAATCACGACTCGTAGCACAAGTACTAACACAGGTAACACGATAATTTTTCCAATGGGTTATGTAAATGGAACAAGTGGTGAAAGTATTTATTGGCAAGCGACTTATCTTTATAACAACTATTTAACAATATGGATGGTAAAGGGATATACAAGTAGCACATGGAATAGCAGTAGTGTAAATCTAAGTTATAGTGCTTATGCAAATAGTACTATACAAAATTATTTAGACAACATACTATGGGGAACGCTTACACAAAATAACAGTACATTACAATCTATATTTGCTCTACCTTCAACTGTAGGTTATCAAACATCAGGTAGCGAAAGTTTAGCCTATAATAATAGTGATACAAGTTATAGGTATGGTAGTACTTCTACAAGTACATTTGATAATCTAGCATCATCAGTTTATAATAGTAGTTATCTATGGCTACCATCCTTTGGAGAAGTATGCAATAACACGTCTAGTAGTTATGATGATGAAAGCACTACAAGTTATATAGGTCAATGGGGACTTAATAGTACTGACCGAGCTTTAAATGCAACAACTTATGACGGCACATCGCCATTGCTTTACTATTGCTGGCTTCGCTCTGGTACCAATAGTAATAATAGTTATGCATTACTTGTGCGCAATGATGGCTCCGTCGGCAATCTCACTGTGAACAATACTCTCGTCATTCGTCCTGCCGCTCATCTCTCTTTAAATACGTTGAATAACATAGTTGGATATCAGATAAATGCATCAATTTCAGGTAATAATAGTTATATTCAATTAGATAAAACTGTAGATTTCTTTATGCCAACTCAGCCATCGGCATTAACTTTTACCTACACCGCAAACACAGGTTACTATGTTAATTCCATTACAATTAACAATCTATCAGTTGCAATTTTAGATTCGCAGCCCAGCAGTTATTCAAATGTAACAGGTGGGCAATATATGTGTTATAGAAAGGGTAATCAAGTAATTGTTACTGTTACAAACCTAACCCAAGATATGACGATTACAGGCTCGGCGAATTCTTTATTTGATTTGGCTTCAAATAATTCAACTTTAATTATACAAAGTTCCACTACGTTTACCCCTAACACATACTTTGACACAACAGCCGAAATAGTGGCTACATTTGAGCAAAATCAAAATATTATGTTTACAATAGACGGGGTTGCTGTTAGATTGTATGGAAACAATAGTAGCGGTACGGTAACTGTATCAAGTGGTACTTTAAATTATTCACATAATATTCACGACAACTATGTTGTTATTGAATTAACAAACTTGCCAAAAACGCATCATACCTTTACTATTGACCATTATGTAGGAGCAACATCGCAAATTACGGTAAATTCTGCGGGCGGTAGCGGGGGAGATGTTCAAACCTATATTGAAGATAATGGACTGCGCCGTATTGTGTTTAGTCCTACGAGTGATAGCGAATGGGTATATTCTGTTACAATAGATAATATAGAAGTATTAATACAATATTACAAGGCTGAAATTTATGGTGCAGGCGGGTTTAGTACTATTCGTTACATAGCAAAGGATAGCACAAATACTTTTACCCTTGAAATAGAAGGGGTGTATGAAAGTTCACACATAACATTCAATTTGAGTACTCAAAAGCCGACTTATCAAGTACCGCCAACAAGTAGCGGTGGCTTTGGAGTTTCTGGTACAGTTGTTGCCGCTGGAATTGGTGGCGAAGCACGCATAGTTGGTAACGATATAGCAAACGGTACAAATGACGATACAGTAACTTTTATTGCTGTTGCTTACACTGGATACCGTTTTGTTGGCTGGGTAGATGCAAGCAATGAAACCGATATTATTAGTACTGCATCTAGTGTAAGACTAACAAAGGACCAAACAAACGGTAAAATTATTAAGGCATTGTTTGCGCCGATTGATAACAGCGGAATAAATGATGCAACTGACGATTCTGAGCATGATTTTGTATAAAAAAAGCCCTAACTTGTAGGGCTTTTTGCTATTTACGCAATGCAAAGGTGATTATTCCAGAAATTAAGCCGAGTAGGGCACCAAAAACGAAATCATTTAGAAGATTTAAGGTAAAACGGAATTCACCGTCTAATATTGAGAATATGAGGAAGGCAAGTAGGGTATAAATTGCGCCTATAAACAGTCCCCATAACCAGCCGTTATTTTTGATTTTTTTGCTTGCTACTAAACAACCAACAAATATACTCAAAACCTTTATTACTTGATTGATTGGCATAATAAAACTTTCTGGTATTGTCGTAAATTTAATTATTAGAGCAAAAATAAGTATACATATAAGCGATACTGAAACAGCCCAAAAGATGCCTTTTGTCATTATTAGGATATTGTAGCCTTTACTATTTTCTGTTAATTTAGCGGTGTTTTCCATTTTTTCCTCCTGCTTTTTTAATAAATATATGGTGTTGCAAAATATTTTATTACAAAATTAATAAAAAGGAAGATTTATGGCAATAATCAATTTGAAATTCAAAAAAAGCGCATAAAATAATTGACTTGATAGCCGTTTTATATTATAATTGCAAGTATCTACAAGGAGTTACTCAATGAATAAAGCAACAGCGATTAAACGATTTATTTTTATAGGTATATTTTTGATACTAGGTATTGTGCTTTCTTTTGCACAGTTTGATATTCCTGGTACACATTATACTTACAACGGATTTGCAAACTCAATTAAACTCGGTCTTGACTTAAAAGGCGGAGTTTTAGCCGTTTACGAAGCATCAAGTTTGGAAGGTGATGATGAAGGTGATTTCGCACAGAAACTTAATGCGACTCGTGAACGTATTTCTGGCTTGATTACAGCAGAATATAATGAGGCTCAAATTTCTATTCAGCAAGGCAACCGCTTACGTATTGAAGTCCCTGATGTATCTGACCCCGAAGAAATTTTTGAGTTGATTGGTACACCTGCAACCCTTGAATTTAAGAGTGAAAACAGTGCTGATGCTACAGCAGAACTTACTGGACAAAATGTAACTAATGCTTATGCATCTTATCAGCCATCGTCAGATGGTAGTTATGAGTATGGTGTAGTAATCGAATTTGATGCTGAAGGTGCACAAAAGTTTTATGAACTTACAAGTGCGCAACAAGGAAATTCTATTTATATTTATATAAATGGTGAACTTTTCTCTGCGCCTACTGTAAACTCTGCGATTTCAGGTGGCACAACATTCATTTCAGGTAGTATGAATAGTCAGTCTGAAGCCGAAGATTTTGCGTTGCAAATTTTAAGTGGTACATTCTCAGTAAATCTTACACTACTTGAAAACACTGTTGTAAGTGCAACATTAGGTGAAAATGCTTTGTTGTATGGTTTAATTGCTGGTGCTGTGGCATTGGTGCTTATCTTCGCATTTATGATTTGGCGTTATAGAATGATGGGCGTAATGGCTAGCCTTGCGCTTGTATTCTACGTAATTTTGATGCTGTTCTTCCTACAAGCAATACCGATTGTACAGCTTACTCTTGCAGGTATTGCAGGTATCATTCTTTCAATCGGTATGGCAATTGACGGTAACATTATTATCTTTGAGCGTATTAAGGAAGAATATGCAAGTGGTAAACGTATTGAGCCGTCTGTAAGAGCCGGCTTCAAGAAAGCATTCTCTGCGATTATGGACTCAAATATTACTACTATCGTAGTTGCCTTAGTGTTAGCGCTTTTAGGTACAGGTTCTATTCAAGGTTTTGCAATCACATTGCTTATCGGTGTAGTATTAAGTATGTTTACGTCTTTGGTAGTTACACGAGGATTTTTAAATATGTATTATCCTTTAAACTCTACGAAAGCAAAACTTTATAGCTTGAAAAGGGAGGATACAGTAGTTGAACTCGCATAAATTTGCTGAAGCTAGAAAAAATTTCAGCCCAACAAAATGGAGTAAATATGTCTGGATGTTCAGTGGAGCAGTGATACTTGTTGGTATCATTATGTTTGCTGTACTAGGATTTAATCTTGGTATGGACTTTACTGGTGGTAACATTATCCGTATTCAAACATCAGCAGATATTTCTCAAGAACAATACAATGAAATAGTAAATACTTCTAGTCAAATTCTGGCTGAGCAGGGGTTAAGTGTTGCTCAGGCTCAACGTGAAGGAGAATCAGGGAATATTTCTGTTTCAATTCAATACCAGAATGCAGACGGTGTTGAAGATATGTCGACCATTAATGACGAGATTGTCGCCGCATTGCAAGAGGCTTTTCCTCAATATACAATAGTAAATGCGGAAAGTAAGAGTGCGACCGCAAGTTCTGAATTGCTTACTAATGCTTTACTTGCAGTTGTTATTGCGTTAATATTTATAATGATTTATATCGCTGTTCGATTTGAATTTTTGAGTGGTATCGCAGCACTTGTTACTCTGTTCCACGATGTATTAATAATGTGTGCGTTTGTTGTGATATTCCAAATCCAAGTAAACAGTACATTCGTAGCAGCGCTAATTACGATATTAGGTTACTCAATTAATAACACAATTATTATATTTGACCGTGTTCGTGAGAACTTACGTAAACCCAGTCTCAACAATCTAAGTAACCGCGAAATTGCGGACTTGTCTGTAAGACAGACTTTGAATCGTACACTAAATACTTCAATCACAACTATTGCGTCAGTGTTCTTGCTTGCGTGTGTTGGAGTACCACAAATGACTGAATTTGTATTGCCTATTTTAATCGGTCTTATAGCTGGTACTTATGCTTCAATCTTTATTTCTGCTCCTTTGTGGACCGCTATGATGTCAAGGTCAAAGCACGGTATAAGACAAAGAGCAATAGAAAAAGAGAAAAAGGCGGAGAACGAACAAACTGTTGTAGAGACTGTTGCTACACCCGTTGAAAAATAATTAAAAGCCTTCCTTTTGGGAGGTTTTTTTAAAAGGATTATTATGGAGTTTCGTAAACTAACTAATGAAAACTGCACACCGCAAAAAATAAATCATATTGTTCAAAAATTCGGGGTATCCAAAGATATCGCCGAACTTTTGCTGTTGCGCGAATTAAATTTAGATGATGAAATTGCAAAGTTTTTGAACCCACAAATAGCAGATATGCACGACCCATATTTGTTTAACAATATGGATAAAGTTGTTGCTCGTATAAAAAAAGCGATTGATCAAAATGAAAGTGTGCTAATTTTTGGAGACTATGATGTAGATGGTATTACAAGTAGTTATATTTTGCTCGATTATTTTAAGTCTGTAGGTTTGAATGTAAATACCTTTTTGCCAAACAGATATTCTGACGGGTATGGTTTGACTCGTGATGCTGTAGATTATGTTCTAAAAACTTTTGAGCCAACACTTATAATCACTGTTGACTGTGGTATAAGCGGTTATGAAGAGGTCGAATATATCAAATCAAAAGGGGTCGATATAATTGTTACAGACCACCACGATTGCCCAGAAATTTTGCCTAAATGCCTTGTAATTGATGCAAAAATACCTAATCAACGTTATCCATTTCGTGAATTATGCGGTGCGGGTGTTGCGCTTAAAGTTGTGGAAGCATTGGCGGGTAGGGATATTGCTTTAAAATATTTGCCAGTGTGTGCGATTGCAACAGTTTCGGATATTGTTCCATTAGTTGATGAAAATCGTGTTATAGTAAAGATGGGACTTGACAAGCCTATGTCTGCATATCCAGATGGGCTTGTAGCACTTGCAAAAGAATTGAAATTAAGTAATAAATTGACTAGCCAAGAAGTTAGTTTCAAACTTGCGCCAAAATTAAATGCGGCAGGTAGAATGGGGGACGCTAATCACAGCCTTAGACTTTATATAGAACGTGATAAAAATGAGATAAAAAAGTTAATCACAAAATTATTAGATTACAATACTGAAAGGCAAGATTTGTGTAATATAGTTTATGCAGATTGTATTGCTGAACTAAAAAAAGTAAATTTAGCAAACCAAAAAGTTATAGTGCTTGCGAAAAAGAATTGGAGTATAGGTATTCTTGGTATAGTGGCTGCACGTATTGCGGAGGAGTTTAATCGACCAACATTTTTATTAGGTGAAGAAGGTGGGTTCTTTAAAGGTTCTTGTCGTAGTATCGAGGGAATGAATATTCACGAGTTGCTAACCAAGTTAAGCGACATCTTGACAAGTTTTGGTGGGCATACTATGGCTGCGGGTATGACAATAGCCATAGATAAAATAGACGAATTCCGAGATAGACTTAATACACTTGTTAATCAAATGTATCCCGAAGAGTTTTTCGCACCATTTTATAGTTATGATCTAGACATTAACCCTGATGAAGTTAGTATCGAAAGGTTGCGTGAATTAGAAGTATTAGAGCCTTTTGGATGCAAAAATCCTACGCCTGTTTTTAGACTTGAGTTTGATAAAGTATCAGTTACTCCTATGAAGTCAAACAGTCATCATCTTACTATTCAGTTAAAGAATTTAAACCTATTAGCATTTAATAGCGCTGAATATTTTAACATAGCAAGCCAAAGTGGTAAAAAAGAATGTATTGCAGAATTGTGGGTAGACGTATTTAGAGGTAATCAAAGTTGTAAGGGAATTGTAAAAACGTTGCAAATTTCAGCAGCCCCCAATATTAGTGCCGAGCGTGTTGGTGGGGAATATATCAAACAACTTGCTTTGAGTTCTCAAAGCCTGCACCCTAAATATAAATCATATAACAAAAAAGATTTGGCAAATTTATTAAAAAATACCAAAAGCAAATTGTATGGCACGTTGATAGTAGCAAACACTTTACAAAGTTATCGTGAATTTTTGGAAAAATACGATGATGCAATAAAAATCGTATGCCACGAGTACTTGATACTTACAAATAACAATGGATACAATACACTTTGTTTGTGTCCATCGCTTAATAATGACTTTAAAAACTATAATCGCATAATATTGCTTGATAGCGTGCTTGACGAAGCATATATAGTGTTTTTTAACTTAAATAGCCACGCAGAAATATATTTGCCAAATGCAACACCGTTTTTATATACTCCATTCTCAAATCTTGATTTGTCGCGAAAAATATTCGGTGAATACTTTAATTTGATAAAGAAAGCGAGCAGAATGAGTATTGTTGCATTTGATGATTTTAATTATTACAATAAATTGAAGAAAATCAAGCACGACCTAAATTATGTACAATTTGTAAGTTGTGTTGCTACGTTTGAACAACTTAATTTAATTGAAGTAAATGATGAAGTGGGCAACTATTTTATAACAATGAAAAGTTCAGTATCAACACAATTAAACAAATCGTATTTTTACAATAAATTGGAATTAATAATGAAATCATACTAAAAGAGGACTTATGACAAGATTAAGAATACCTAGAGTAGTACCAAAGCCAAAAGACTATTCCAAATTACCGTGGACTGAGGAATTTAGAGATAAATTTCCTACACGCAAGGCAGAAAAGTATTTTGCGGAAAATATGAAGTATGATGATTTAAGCGATTTTCTCTTTGCGGAAAAACACGTTGATTTTAGAAAAGCTGGATTACTTGTGGATGCGTTAAAAGCAGATAAAGGTATCGTACGAAATGATAATGAGATTTTGCTTACTATAAATTTACCATTTTGCGAGTGGCGTTGTGTGAATTGCAAACGAAATATGTATCAGCGCAGTAAATGCCTTGATGCTTATATGTATTATATAGACGCATTGATAAAAGAGATTCAATTAACGCGCGAAATCATCGCAAAAAAATGTTATATTGTGAAAGCAATATGTTATACTGGTAATTTATTGGCGCTAGATGTACCAGAGTTAGAAAGAGTTTTATCACAGTGTACATATTCTTTGAGTGAAATTAATGTTGAACTTGGAAACCCTAAATTTGTTACGCGTGAAAAACTTGAAATACTAAAAAAATATAATGTTTCTCGAATAATTGTAAATGCTTTGACTTTCAATACTGTAACTTTGAGGAAACTTTGTCGCAGATATGAATTTAAAGACGTCTATGCCTTTTATAAAATGATTGCCGAATTTGGTTTTGAATTGAGTATTGAATTGTGTGCAGGGCTGCTAAATGAACGTGAATTACAGTTAAAACGTAATATTAAACTTGCTGTTGAGTTGGGAGCAACTTGCATAGATTTATATTCAAGATTTTGTCCTATGGGTAATAATTTAGAGCCTATAACAAATCAAAACGCCATCAATGAGCAACGAAAAATACTTGAAGAAGCAGGCAATTTTATGAAATCCATAGGTTTTAAACCATATTTTCTATTTTGTACCGAAGTTGAAAATGGTTGTTTTGAAAATGTAGGCTATACTTTGGCAAATAAAAAAAGTAAGTTTATCGAAGACAAAAGTTGGGAAGTATCAACTATTATCGGTTGTGGTACAAGTGCTCAAAATGTTATTGTTAAAAACCTGCACAATACACGTAAAACACAAAGTAATACTTATGATTTGGGGCAATATGTTTTCGGAATTGAGCAGATTTTAGAGCAGAAACGTAGATTTTTTGAGTAAATAGTCTTTACAAAAATAGATTATTATGTTAATATAAATATATACCTTTTTCACGGTTTTACAGATTTACTCCGTGTAATACCTTGATTAAGGCGAATTTAAATAAGGAGTATTTTGGTTATGAACAAGCAAGAAATTATTGCCAAGTTCGCTAGAAAAGAAGGCGACACAGGTTCTACAGAAGTGCAAATTGCTTTGCTTTCTGCACGTATTCTTGAGTTGACAGAACACTTGAAGCAACATCCAAAAGATAACCACTCTCGTAGAGGTTTGTTGAAAATGGTTGGTAAGCGCAAAGGTTTGTTAAACTATCTTGAAAAGACTGACCTTGAGAAATACAGAGCCTTGAAAACTGAACTTGGTATTCGTTAATAGAAAAAGCAAGATAACTTGCTTTTTTTGTTTTTTATAAGGCTTTGTTTTTTAATTAATTTGTGATATAATAAATCTATGTTTATAGATTCACATTCGCATTTGTTTGATATAAAGAATACAAATATTGATTTTACGGGCATTGATGCTTGTATTGTTTTGAGTTATGATGTTTCGAATTTTGACTCTGCTCTTTCATTTTGTAATAAGCATAGTAAATGCTTTTGCGGTTTGGGTGTTTATCCTGAATTTGCAAATAGTTTCAATGCAGAAACGGAGCAATTCATTATTAAGCACGCGAAGGATATTGTTGCAATAGGGGAAATAGGACTAGATAGCGCTTTTGGTAATTATGAGACGCAAATCAATGCTTTTTCTCAACAAATATCACTTGCTAGCAAATTGGGTTTGCCAATTTCGGTACATTTGCGAACGAAACAAGATTATGAGCAGTTTTTTAATCTCATTGTGGGATTTTCTCAAAAGAGCATTTTACACGCGTTTCACGGTGATAAGGATGATTGTGTCCGCGCACTTGATTTGGGGTGCTATATATCATTTGCTGGGAATATCACATACAAACGCAATCAATTTTTACGCGATTTAGTAAAATATATACCTGATGATAGATTATTGATTGAAACTGACTCACCATCAATATTACCCGCACAATTTCAGCGACACGGAGAGAATCAGCCAGCAAATATACATTATACTGCCGAAGTGATTGCAGTATTAAAAAATAAAACGGTTGAACAAATAGCAGAAATTACACGACAGAATGCTATAAATATATTCAAATTAAAGGTATAAATTATGGAATTTCAGCGTTTTGAAATGCAAATAGGAAAAGAAAATTTAGCAAAATTAAACACACAGCGCGTAGCAATATTTGGACTTGGTGGAGTTGGTGGACAAGTTGCAGAAACATTGTCCCGAAGTGGCATAGGTAACTTTACACTTGTAGATAAAGATATTATAGACACTACTAATATCAATAGACAAATTATCGCATTACATAGTACTTTATATGCTAAAAAAGTGGATATTTGTGCAGAGCGTATACAAGACATAAACCCAAATACACGAATTGAAAAACTTTATGTTGAATTTAATGAAAATACGATTCTTGATTTTTCGCAATTTGATTATGTAGTGGATGCTGTCGATGATTTGAATGCCAAATTTGAGATAATAAAGCGAGCAAAATTGGTGGGCATTCCTGTAATTTCAGCAATGGGTGCAGGTAATAAACTTGATATAACAGCATTAAAAGTAGCAGATATTGAAAAAACAAATACTTGCCCTTTAGCGCGAATAATGAGAGAACGGTTAAAAAAGGCGGGAATTAGTGGCGTAAAATGTGTTTTTTCAACGGAAAAGCCTGTTTGCATTGATAGTAAAACTATATCAAGTAATGCTTTCGTACCAGCAGTTATGGGGATAATGATTGCACGTGAAGTTGTACTTGATTTGATAAATTATAAAGGAAATGAAAAATGAAAATTTTACAAGATTACAGTTTAAATGAATTACAAGAACTTATGCTCCAGTATGGTGAGCAGAAATTTAGAGCAAAGCAAATACTTGATAATTTAAATTTAGGTAAGAGCATTTCATCTTTTACGAACATTTCAAAAGAATTGAAAGGAAAATTACTAAATGAATTTGCAGATTTGCCTTTGAAAATTTATACAGAACAGCATAGTAAAGACGGGACTATTAAATATGCCTATGAATTAAGTGACAAGAATATTGTAGAAGGTGTTTTATTGTCTTACAAATATGGCAACACACTTTGTGTTTCAACGCAGGTCGGGTGTAGAATGGGGTGTAAGTTTTGCGCTTCCACTTTGCACGGTTTAGTGAGAAATCTTACTGCTGGTGAAATTTTAGCGCAAGTATTGACAGTTAATGCTTTATTGGGTGGTAAAATTGGAAAGCATCGCAAAATTACTAATATTGTGCTTATGGGAATGGGAGAACCTCTAGATAATTATGACAATGTAGTTAAATTTATTAGACTAGTATCCGCCCCCGAGGGCTTGAATGTTTCTCCACGTAATATTTCTGTGTCCACGTGTGGCATTGTTCCTAATATGTATAGATTGGCAGATGAAGGGCTACCTGTTATACTGACAATTTCTTTGCACGCACCAAATGATACTTTACGCAAATCAATAATGCCCATTGCCAATAAATATAAAATTAGCGAAATTATTGCCGCTGCAAAGAATTATTTCAACAAAACAGGACGCCGAGTTGTATTTGAATATGCTCTTACGGATGGAATTAATAATACACCTGAGTGTGCGTCTGAACTTGCTAGACTTGTAAAAGGCTTTCCTACTCACGTTAATCTTATACCGTTAAATGAAGTGTCTGAACGTGATTTGCGTACTGTTACTCACAAGCAAGCCGAAAAATTCGCTGATTTTCTCAAAAAATACGGCATTTCGGTAACTATCCGTAGGACAATGGCTGATGACATAGACGGGGCTTGCGGGCAGTTACGGAACAGTATAGTAGAAGAAAAATAAAGAACCGAAAGTCTTCGGTTCTTTTTATATTGCCTGCATTTGTATATTAGGTGTTTTTGCCTTTATCGGCTTATCAATTAGTGGTTTATTGTATGCGCGAGCATATTCCAATTTGATTATATCACAAATAGTGTCTACACTCTTTTGTAAATCGTCATTTGTAATTATATAGTCATAATTGGTATGACGTTTTATGACGCGTTCTTTTATTAGTTCCTTTTCGCGTTCTTCTATATTAGTATTGTCATTGCGCTTTCGCATTCTTTCTACAAGCACTTCATCTGGAGCATCTACAAGAATAGTGACTACAGGAAGTTCAGGTAATTGCTTTTTTGAAAGAATATAATTTATGCGCTTCTTTACATTCATACAGCCTTCTACGTCAAAGTCTTTTATAACCGTCTTAGTGCCTTTTAAAGCGCTTGTAATGGCATTTAAGTCAGTGCCATATAAATTACCATAGATTTTCTTGGCTTCTATTATATCGTGCGATTTTATGCGCTCTTTGAATTGTTGAGGAGTAAGGAAATAATAGTCTTTGCCGTTCACTTCACCTTGTCGTGGCTGTCTTGTAGTACACGTAGGGAAACGCTTGATACTATCTGTACCCAGTTGCTCTATAACTTTACTAATTATTGTAGTTTTTCCCGCCCCCGCGCTACCAGCGATTATAAATAGCATATATTCTCCATATATAATATTTTTCATATAAAATATACCAAATTTCTGCAAATCTGTCAATATGGTTTTGTAGTATAAATCATAAACTCAGGAAAATCTTAATATTTTAATAGTGGAGGGATTATGTCAAAGGCTTTTAAAATTTTTCGCTCAGTTGGTGTAAATGCGGTTATTGTGCTAATGCTTGGATTTTTATGTGTATTAACAATTAATAATGACGTAAAAAGTGTGTTTAATCCTAATTTAGCAGATGTTTATTATAAAGGAAATACAAATGAAAACAATGTGTCGCTTATGATAAACGTTTATTGGGGGAATGAGTATTTAGGTGATATGTTAAAGACACTGCGAGAATATGAAGTAAAAGTAACATTTTTTGTTGGTGGAATGTGGGTGTCTAAATATCCAGAAGAATTTACAAACTTAGTGAATGAAGGACACGAAATAGGAAATCACGGATATTTTCACAAGGATATGGATAAACTCTCGTACCAAGATAATCAGCAAGAGATATTAAATACTCATAAAGTTGTAAAAGCATACACGGGGGCGGATATGAATTTGTTTGCTCCTCCATCGGGAGCTTTCAATAATTACACAATAGAAAGTGCAACAGCATTGGGCTATAAAGTGATTATGTGGAGCCGTGATACTATAGATTGGCGCGACCAAGATACAAATTTAATTTATGATAGAGCAACAAAAAACCTTTCTAATGGTGAGTTAGTACTGATGCACCCTACACAATGCACTGCTAAAGCTCTACCGCAAATACTGGAGTACTGTAAAACACATAATCTCAATGTTGTTCCTGTTTCTGATAATATCTCAGTCTAATAAAGTTGCAAAACATATTATAAGGTGCTATAATAACCGCATATTAAATAAAGGAGAAAATAATGTATACACTAAAAACTTATAAGAATGGCTTGCGTCTAATACACAATTTTGATAACACAAATCAGGCTGTAACGGTTAGTTTCGTAACTTTAGTTGGTGGTAAAGACGAAGATGACTCAAATCGCGGTATAGCACACCTAGCAGAGCATATGTTTTTTAAAGGGACTACAAATCGAACAAATAAGCAATTAACAAGTGAACTGGATACTTTGGGAATTCTATATAATGCTAGTACAAGTAAGGATTTAACTACATTCTATACAATGGGACTTGCTGAACAGTGTGAGAAAATGGTAGATGTATTAGCAGACTGTTTCTTTAATTCAAATTATCCTGAGAATGAATTAAAACTTGAGAAAGATGTTGTGTGTAGCGAATTATGTATGTACCTAGACGATAATAAGGAACAGATTTTTACAAAAGCCGAAGATTTAGGATTACAAGGAACAGAATATGCCTATAATCTTGGAGGTACTGTTGAATCAGTTAGTAAAATAGAACGCGCAGACTTATTGTCGTTTAAGGAAAGGTTCTATAAACCCGAAAGACTTATAATTAGTATATCTGGTAATATAGAGTTAGAAGAAGTAGAGCAATTAATAGAAAAATATGTTTTACCAAATTGCAGTACAGATGAAGTAAAACCTGTTGATTATGCTACCAATGATTTTGCTATAGATTTAAAAGAACGTATATCATTTACAAAGAAAGATACAGAGCAATTCTATAGTGTAATATCTTTTAGATATATAAACCGTACAAAAGAAGATATGTGTAAGTTTTTATGTATGTTACAAGCATTGGGTGGACCTACGGGTTCAAGATTATATAAACAGGTAAGAGAAGAAAAGGGGCTAGTTTATTCTATAAGTACTCTCTATTCTGAATATGTAAAAAGTATGACAGGTATAATGTTTTATAGTAATAGAGATAAAGCTGAAGCTACATACAAGGCAATTAGAGAAGTATTAGAAGATATAAGAGAACACGGGTTTAAAGAAGAAGATTTACAAATCGCTAAGAATTCGCGTAAGACATCGCTTGTATTAAGTACTATTAATCCAGCTAATAGAGCTATAGGCTGTGCAGACAGATTAATTTACAAAGGTGAATTATTAGATGTCGATAAACAACTTAAAGCCATAGAAGAAGTAACATTGCAGGATATTAATGATATGTTTAACAAGTATTTTGACAATAATTATCTTGCAGTTGCATATTTAGCGAAAGACGACAACATTGACCCAATAAAAATACTTAAAGACTAATTTCACTACGCGGGGGCGGAAATTTAAAAAACATTCTAGTTTTATTTGTGTTTTTATGCAAAAAATGTTATCATTTTAATATAACAAAAAGAGCAACTAAAATCGGAGGTTTATTTTGCAAAATTACACCGACAGAAATGTAGGAGGTCCTAAAAATAAACTTTCAAAGCGAGCCTCAATAGGCATTGCTGTTTTAGTTTGCTCTGTTTTTTTGCTATTTTGTATGATATTTAACTTTTTGCCTTTCATACGTTCCTTTATACTGGGCACTTTTGGAATGGCAACTTATCCTGTACTTGTAGTTGCTTTGATAATAGGAATAATACTAGCAAGCAATAGGAAATATGTCATAGCAAAAAATTATGTAATTAGTATTTGCGTGCTTTACTTTTTGTTAATTTGTGTTTTACAAACTGCACTGACTGATATGTCAGGTGTTGGAATGGGTGAGTATTTAAGTGATACTTATGCAGCAAAGAATACCGCTGGGGGAGTCATTGCTGGTATATTCGCTTATGGCTTTAGCGCATTATTTAATTATGTCGGCGCATATATTTTATTTGCAATAGGAGCTATAATTTGTGTTGCTTTTATGATTGATTATTTCTTGAAAATGAAAGATTATAAAAAATTAAATGCTAGAGCTGTAAGTTATCCTATTGAAAAAGAAAATAGTCGTATTCAAGAAGAAACAGTCAACGTTGACCAACAAATCACGCGCAAACAAAGCCTTATTGAGAGTATGAAAAAACAGGCTAGTGAATCTATTAGTCTTGGGTTAAATGCAAATAAAGAATTGGTAACTGTTGGAGGCTCTCAAAACGATAACGATAAAATGGCAAATGCCGTTTTTGGTGGCGATTATAAAAGTTTGGTTAATAAAGATACAAATACAACTATAAACAATGAAGATTCATTTTCTTTGGATGATTTTATTAATCAGGCAAATAAAAATTCCTTTAATAATTTCAACAAAAACTATGAACAAAGTATGCAATATACTCCTAGTGGATACAATAGTGCAGAAATAAAGCCTAACAACCAACCGACTGAAGCGAAATTTGCAACAGATTTGCATCTTGAACCATTGGAAGAAAAAGTTAATGAATCTATAAGTGTTGAGCAAAATACAAAAGTTGAGAGCGATTCTATACTTGATAATTTAAATAAGATGATAAATGAAGTACCTCCAACAGTTGCTCCACCTGTAAATAATTTTAACAATGATTTAAAACCAAATAAACACGAGCAAAAGGCTACTCAACTTGAGATGCAGCAAACAAAGCCAACCCCAAATCCTACGACCACTTACAAACGTCCAAGTCCGTATGTTCGTCCACCAATAAGTTTGCTTACTACTCAATCTAGCAAACTAGATGGGAGTGAGGCGGACTTTAAGCAGCACGCAAGAGTGCTTGAAGAAACTTTGGAAAGCTTCAAGATATCAGCGAGTGTTACAGGCATTACTCGTGGACCTGCTGTAACTCGTTATGAAATTCAAATGCCTGCAGGTATTTCGGTTAAAAAGATTACTCAACATAGTGATGATATTGCAATGATGATGAAATCATACGGTGGTGTTCGTATTGAAGCACCGATTCCAGGTAAAAACTTGGTCGGAATTGAAATTCCTAATGAGAAGATTGCGACTATAGGCTTAAACGATATAGTAAATTCACCAGAGTTTCATAATAGTAAATCACCACTTACCGTTGCATTGGGTAAGGATATTTCTGGTACGATTAAAGTATGTGATTTAGCAGCAATGCCACATTTATTAGTTGCTGGTGCAACTGGTAGTGGTAAATCTGTATGTTTGAATGTAATCCTTATAAGTTTAATTTACAAGCTTGGTATAGATGACTTGCGTTTGATTCTAATTGACCCTAAACGTGTGGAATTTACAAGTTATAACGGTTTACCTCATTTGTTGACGCCAGAAGTAATTTGTCAACCAAAACAGGCACTCAATGCATTTGATTGGGCAATAAAAGAAATGGATGACCGTTTTGATACATTCCAGAGATTGCGTGTACGTGATATAAACGAATATAACTCGCTTGAAGCAGTATATAAAGGCAAAGAACCTAAATTGCCAAGAATCGTTATTGTAGTTGACGAGTTGGCTGACCTTATGATGATGGCGCGCAAAGATTTGGAAGAAAAAATTATGCGTATAGCACAGTTATCTCGTGCCGCAGGTATACATTTAATTTTAGCGACACAAAGACCTTCTGTAAATGTAATTACGGGTACTATTAAAGCGAACTTGCCTTCACGTATTGCATTTGCTGTAAATAGTTTTGCTGATTCAAATACTATTATCAATCAAGGCGGTGCGGAAAAGTTGCTTGGTCGTGGTGATATGTTATATGCACCTCAAAACCTTCCTGAACCTGTGCGTATACAATGTCCGTTTATTACTAATACCGAAGTATTGAATATTGTCGAGTATATCAAAAATAACAACGAAAGTGATTTTGATGCGGAACGTACACAACAAATACTTGATGGAAAAGGGAATAGCAGTAGTGGCGGTGGTGGCGATGATGATTCAGATGGTGTTGAGTTTGATCCAATTTTACCGAAAGCTCTACTTGATTTCATTCGTGCTGGTACAGGTTCAATCTCTGCAATACAGAGACGTTATTCCGTAGGATATGCTCGTGCCGCAAGAATAGTTGACCAAATGGAGCAAGCAGGTTTTATCACTGCGCCTGACGGCACAAATAAAAATAGGCAAATCTTAATTGATGAAGCCAAATACAATGAATTATTTTCTAATTAAATAATATACTTTTAAGTTAAAAGCAGGAGAATATAATGAATTTACCTAATAAATTATCAATAATAAGAATCTGTTTGGTTCCTTTTGTAATGTTTTTCTATCTTGCGCCATTTATTCCTTATGGCAAGATTATAGCGATTGTTCTATTTATAGTTGCCGCTGTTACAGATTTGTTTGACGGAAAAATTGCTAGAAAAAACGGTCTTGTTACGGACCTAGGGAAACTGCTTGACCCAATCGCTGATAAAATGCTGATTACTTGTAGTTTGTTTTTAATCGTTTTCGATTTGACTATTGCACACCCGTGGGGAATTATAGCGCTTACGATATTGTTTACTCGTGATTGTATAGTGAATGGTGTTAGACAAATTGCGGCGACCAAAGGTGTTGCTGTGGCTGCTGAAAAAAGTGGTAAAATAAAAGCGATACTCGCTTACATCTACATTCCTTTTTTTATGTTTATTGCTCAACTGAAAATAAGCCTTGCAGGTTTAGCTGCTTATGATACAGTTATGACTGTTTTCTATGTAATAGGATATATTATGCTTGCAGCAGCAACCATAGTTACTGCGTGGTCTGCCATTGATTATCCATTAAAGAATAAGGAATTAATATTACCAAAGAAAGGAACAGAAACAGCTAAAGAACAAACTAATGATACAAAAGAAACGGAATTACAAGACCAAGAAATAGAAACAACAGACAATCAAGAAACTGAAAATACAGACGAGAAAACAAAGGAATAACATAATTTGAAAGCAAATTTATTAGTATTTTGTGATGAAGGAAACAGCGAATTTCTAGAGCATATTATCAATTACAAGATTATGCCAGCATTTTGTTCAACAATGCAGGAAATTTCGTCTGTTTCTTTTCTTGCTTTACAATCAAGTATTCAAGAAATAACTCATTATTTGTGTGATAGCACAATAATTGCTGTCGGTTTTTGCGAGGAAAATTGTTACCGAAATATTAAAATTGCTGTTAATAATTATTATGACGCCAAGATATTTGAAACTCCTTTTGGTGAATTTTGTCGAAATGGAAATAGATTTTGTAGTATAATAGATTTAAGCCGTTCTCAATTAGAATTTAATAATAAATCATTACAACTTTTGTATGATGTCGATAATATTTTTAGTATAAATATTTTTGGACTAGACAAATTTGCTGTTATTGAAAAATTAAAATATTTAGATTTTATTAATTATTTTGATTACACTTTACATTCAAGTTATGGTGAAATTCAGCTATGTTTTCATCCAGTAAACGAACAATCAAATCAATATATAACAGTTTTCAAGCGAGTACTGTATAGCAGTTTTGATAGATATATTTATAGCGATGAGTTAAAAACTTTAAGCGATTGTGTGGAGGAACTTTCCACAATAAGAAGGCAGTATTTTGCTGTATATGATTTAGTATCCCAGAATTTTATAAATCAAGAACTCTTAAAAATAAAAGGAATTTCTAATTATTTGGTTCAAATAGAGGATATAGATTTTGAATATTTAAACTCCGTAGAAGAAACAAATGAAATTTTAGTTAAATATAATTTAGACTTTGTTATATTAGTGCTAGGGAATTACCAAAATATAAGGGTTCTAGTCATTGATAGTACTGGACTTAAGAAATATGAATATTCAGTTAATAAAGAACTTAAATATAATCAAAAATATTTGTTAAATTGTGTCCTGTTTAAAATTTTTACAAAACTTCATAAAAACACTTTGTATTTTTGAAATTATGGTGTATAATATTAGAACAAATGTTTAAAAAGGAGCAGCAAAGTGGCTGAAAAAGACAAAAGCGAAGACAAGAAAAAAAATTTAGAACAAGTAATTGCTCAAATAGAGAAACAATTTGGTAAAGGGGCAATTATGCGACTTGGAGACAATGCTAGACAGGTCGTAGATGTAATCCCTACGGGGTGTTTGACACTTGATTTGGCATTGGGTATAGGCGGTGTACCTAGAGGACGTATCGTAGAGATTTATGGGCCTGAATCTTCTGGTAAAACAACGGTTGCATTACACGTAGTGGCAGAAGCACAAAAAATGGGTTGCACTGCGGCCTTTATTGATGCTGAACACGCATTGGACCCTGTTTATGCGGGAAATCTTGGTGTTGATATCAACTCATTGTATATCTCTCAACCCGACAATGGCGAGCAAGCATTAGATATTACGGAAAGTTTGGTTCGTAGCGGTAGCATAGATTTGATAATTATTGACTCTGTAGCGGCGCTTACTCCAAAAGCGGAACTTGACGGTGAAATGGGAGATGCTCACGTTGGTTTGCTTGCTCGACTGATGAGTCAAGCAATGAGAAAATTAACTGCTTATATAAATAAATCAAATGTATGTGTAATATTTATCAATCAACTTCGTGAAAAGGTTGGGGTAATGTTTGGTAACCCAGAGACTACAACAGGTGGTAAGGCTTTGAAGTTTTATTCAAGCGTGCGCCTAGACGTTCGTAAAGCTGATGTAATAAAAGACGGCAATGAAATAGTAGGTAATAGAACACGTGTAAAGGTTGTTAAAAATAAACTTGCGCCACCATTTAAAACTTGTGAATTTGATATTATTTATGGTAAAGGTATTTCAAGGGAAGGTTGTATACTTGACCTTGCCCTTGAATATGGAATAATTCAAAAAAGTGGTAGTTGGTTCGCTTATAATGGTGAAAAAATAGGGCAAGGTAAAGAAAATGTAAAACAATATCTTGCGGATAATCCTGATATTTACGAAGAGATTGAAAATCAAATTAAAGATGAATTAGCGCCAAAAGAAACCACACAAGATATAGAAATTGAAGATACAGAAATACAAAAAGATGCAGATTAACTGCGTCTTTTTTGTTTAATTAAATAGATTATTGTAAATAATATAATTTGTCTATTTAACAAATTTTAACTTGACATTTTAATAGTTATAAATTAAACTTATATGGTATATAAAATTAATGTTTTATATCAATCTAATAAGATTTTTAAATAAATTAAAAGAGAGGAAAAAGAACCAATGCTTAACTCATTAGTTGGGCTGCTTGGTTTCCAAATGAGTACCGCAGTTTTGGTAGTCACTATTTTGGGTTGCATTATAGTTGGCGCTGTGGCGGGAATTTTTGTTTTTCGTGCAATAGTAATAAAAAAAATAAATAAAGCCAAGAATTCCGCATCAAGCATCATAGAAGATGCTAATTTGGAAGCTAAAGCCATCATAAAAGAGGCGCGTCTTTCGGCTCAAGAAGAGTCTTTAAAAATCAAAACTGATACAGAAAATGAACTGAAAGAAAGACGCGTAGAAATAGAAAAATTAAACAATCGTTTTTTACAAAGAGAAGAGTTTATAAATAATCGAGAGCAATCTTTGGAAAAGAAGAATGATGCTCTTGAAAGTTTTAAAGAAAAACTTGATAATCAAGAAAAAAAATTAAATGCTAGACAAGAAGAACTTGATAAGAAGAATGCTGAAATTATAAAAGAACTAGAAAAAGTAGCCGGCTTAACAAAAGAAGAGGCTAAAGATAGACTTGTCGCGCAGATTACAGATGAAGCAAAGCACGATTCAGCTTTGAAATTGCGTGAAATTGAACAAGATTTAAAAGACAATTCGCACAAATTGGCAACTGAAATCATATCAAATGCTATACAGAAGTACTCTGCTGATTTAACAAGTGAGACAACAGTTTCAACTATTGATTTACCAAATGATGATATGAAAGGTCGATTAATTGGTAGGGAAGGTCGTAATATTAAAGCAATAGAAATGGCTACTGGTGTAGATTTAATTATTGACGATACTCCTGAAACTATTGTTATTTCGGGATTTGACCCTATTCGTAGAGAAGTTGCTCGTATCGCTATTACAAAATTAATTCAAGACGGCCGTATACATCCAGCGAGAATTGAAGAAACCGTTGCTAAAACTCGAAAAGATATTGAGCACGAAATCAAAGAAGCTGGAGAAGCGGCAGTGCTAGAAACAGGTATAATCGGCTTGCATCCTGAACTTGTAAAAACACTTGGTCGTCTCAAATATCGTACAAGTTATGGTCAAAATGTTTTAAAACATTCTATAGAGGTTTCGTTTATTGCTGGTATGCTGGCAGCAGAACTTGGATGTGATGAGATGATAGCAAAGCGCGGTGGATTATTACACGATATAGGCAAGGCTGTTGACCACGAGGTTGAAGGAACACACGTAACAATTGGGACACAACTTGCGCGTAAGTATAAGGAAAATGACAAGGTTATAAACTGTATTGAAGCTCATCACGGTGATGTCGAATTTAATTGCGTAGAGGCAGTATTAGTACAGGCAGCTGATACAATATCAAGTGCTCGTCCTGGGGCAAGACGCGAATCAATAGAAAACTATGTAAAACGCCTTGAAAAGCTTGAACAAATCGCAAGTTCCTTTGATGGCGTAGAAAAAGCTTATGCTATTCAAGCTGGTAGAGAAATCCGCGTTATTGTTAAGCCAGATAGCATATCAGATGAACAATCAGTAACGCTTGCAAGAGATATTGCAAAGAGAATTGAAGCCGAGATGGAATACCCCGGTCAAATCAAAGTAAACGTAATCAGGGAGTTTCGTTCTGTAGATTTTGCTAAGTAAGGAGTAAAATATGCAGATTTGTGATGCTCACAATGATTTATTAACTACTTTTGATAATATTTTAGACATTAATGATTATCTTAATAATTTTTGTATAAATAATAAGGTCGTAAAGATATTTACGGCCTATTATGTTAGCCAGTATGAAATTAATACATATGGTAGTGATAAAATATTACAACATATAGCAAAAAAATATTTATTAGTAAAGAATTTGGATATAGCAACATTTACATTGGAAAACATTGGTTTTATCCAAAAGTTCAGTGATTTAGATAAAATAATTCAGTTGAAACCATTTTGTGTAACTCTCACGTGGAATTATAACACTAATCTCGCAGGTGGTGCTTATGAAAGTGGGGGCTTAACACAATTTGGGAAAGAGGCAATAAAACAGCTTGAGGCTAATAACATTGTTGTTGATGTAGCTCATTTAAATAAACAGTCATTTCTTGAGTTTGCTAAATTAACAAAATATCCAATTTTCTGTTCTCATACAAGTTGTAAAGATATATATAATATTCCTAGGGCTATAGATGATGAACAACTGCAAATAATAAAAGAAACAGATGGTTTTATTGGTTTATGTTTGTACTCAACTCTTTTGAGCGACCATAGGGCAGATTTTAAAACAATAAAAAGGCACATCAATCATTTAGCCAATGTTATTGCTTTTAGTAATATTGGATTTGGTACTGATTTCAATGGAACAGGCGAGTGCAATCCGCAAAACTTTGATATCGATTATAATGGTATGCCTATGCTTTTAGAAAAACTTCAAAAATCTTATGGATATAAAAATATATATAAAATGGCATATCAAAATCTTATTGATTATATGAATAAAATTGCATAATAATAGTATTATTTGATAAATTCTGTTGACAAAAATAGCAGAATTTAGTAAAATAATATTACTTTTATAGGGGAGTGGCTTAATGGTAGAGTAGTGGTCTCCAAAACCATTGGTCAGAGTTCGATCCTCTGCTCCCCTGCCATTAGCGCAACTTGGATAAAGGCTTTATGAGTTTTTGTTTAAGTTGCTTTTTTATTGGATTAAATCTTGAGGTTGTTATGAAAAAAGTCGTTATATATACAGATGGCGCTTGTAGTGTGAATCCTGGTCCTGGTGGGTGGGGATGTGTATTAATTTATAATGACATAGAAAAAGAGTTTAGCGGTTTCGAAAACAACACAACAAATAATCGTATGGAAATGCTTGCTGTAATTATGGCTCTTGAAAAACTTAAAGAACCGTGCGAAGTTGATTTATATAGCGATTCAGCTTATGTGGTAAACGCATACATACAGAAATGGATACCTGACTGGAAAAAACGAGACTGGAAAACTTCAGATAATAAGCCAGTTAAAAATCTTGACTTGTGGCAAAAAATTGATAATTTAGCGCAAATCCATAAAATACATTGGCATAAAGTAAAAGGGCACAGTACAAATGAATATAACAATCGCTGTGATGCTTTGGCAAGGGGACAAGTCGACGAATATTTAAAAAACAAGGCTGCTGAAAATAATGTTGCTGAATAAAATTTATTATGATAAAAAAAGAACGTATTAAATTAAACACGTTCTTTTTATATTTATTTGATTTCTCTCTTTTTAAATACTACATAACTCAATATTGTCATAACTACCATAGTAACTGTTACAACAATAGCACTTATCAATAAGCTTGAATTGTAGAACATTGGGCTTGAGAATGCAATGCTTAGTGGATTGCTTAAATCACTAGCGAATGCTCCACCGAAGAATTTAAAGAAGTCAATTCCTGCAAACGGTAGGAAAGCATACCACGTCGATGATGTAAACAATACCGCAAATATAGCAGTAAGGAAGTAGATAAATATTGAGATTACTACTGCACCTACATTGCTTCTAAATACGGTAGAAATCATTGTTGCTAGTAATACATAGAATAATATTTTTACTATCAATAAAGCCAAATAAATTAAAATGAGTAGGAAAGGAGAAATTACAAATACACTTGTAGCATTAAACACTGCCAATATTGGAGTAGTATCCAAACCATATACTGCATATCCTATGATGAACAAAACTATTGCACTAAATACTAGGAAGATTATACCAAAGATTAATGATGCAAGTATTTTTGAAGTTAAAATTTTGTTTCTAGAATAAGGTCGTGTTGCCAAAACTTTAAGGGTTCCAGTAGATTGTTCTCCAGCAATCATTCCAGCAGCAAGGACTACACAGAAAATTAAAATTATAAAACTGCAGATTTCCAAGCCAAAATATACCAAATCAAATGCTCCAACTTGGTCACCTGATGACATAGTAGGGGTGAAGACTGATGAAAATTGATTAGATGTTAAGTCATTACTAAGCAAATAGTTATTTGTTGCTATTCTTTCCTGTATTTGATAAAGGTGAACATCGGTGTATCCTATAAATTGATGCGCATAAGAGTCATTAAATGACTTAACTGGCTCAAAATAAATTGAATCACTTACCAAAGTAGAATACTGACTTGCTGCGTAATAATACTTTAATATCTCTTCTTTGAGTGTTCCTGTTGAAATATTTTCATCAGCACTATAAGCATTAATATTTTCAAGAGTGCTGCTCATAAATGTAGTAACTTTTTCATACTGATTATTTAAATTTGTTATGGTTTCTTCAGAAAGGGTAATATCAGTAATATCGTTACTGGTTAGATAATAAAGTTTATCAAAGTAACTAGCGCCTTCAATGTTTGTAAAACCATTTACCTGACTTATGTGGTTGTAGATATTTTCGTGCGTCTCAATAAGATTTATGTCAGCACCTTCTGCGTTTAAGTAAAGCAATGCATCGGAAATTAGAGTGATGTAGTTCTCAAAACTTTCTTTTGGCATCAATATAGAGGCATTTGTTGAAGTTGCTGCTTCAGAAATAATTGTTCTTGCTTCATTTAAAACTTCAACCATTTCTAGACGAATGTTATTAAGTTCGCGAACATTTGATGGATTTTCAGGATTTTGCGCATATTGAATCCCAGTTAAATAGTCATTAAGTAATCTTCTTGCTCCGCGACGTGATTCGGAATTGTCAATTAAATTTTTTAATCGTGTAGTAACTGTAGTTTCTGGAGAAGTATTTATGTTTTGATAATATTCAAGTTGTCCATAGGCATTTAGTACCATTGTTTCTGCTATGGTTTTATTCATATTAGGTGCGGAACTAAAATTTATCATAACTTCAGTTTTATTTCCGCCATCTATATGATATAATTGGTCTCCACGATTACTCATATTTAATAAAAGGGCAGAGAAAATAAGTGCAATCACTATTACTCCCGTTAATATATATAAAATAGGACGCATTAATATTTTATTTAATTCTCCGCGTAATAATCTACTCATTTTTGACATAGATTTGACTCCTAAGAAATTTTGCCGTAACGGCGTTCTTTTAAAATTTCAAGATAAATATCTTCAAGACTCTTTGTAACTACAGAAGTCCCGTAAATAGTAAGATTACGACGTCTTAAATCATTGATAATGTCATCAAACTTTTCTGGTATATATGGAATAATTACAGAATTACCAGCTAATTCCACATCCAAACCGTGTTTTAGGGAAATAATTTTGCCTGCGTAATTTGGATAATCAACTCTAATTCTAAAGCGCTTTTGTGAATTACTGTTATTTTGGAAATCGTCCATTGTTCGCATTTCAAGAATACTGCCTCGGTCAAAAATTGCTACTGTATCACATAATTGTTCCATTTCAGACAAAACGTGGCTACTCATAAAAATACCCATATTGTTTTTAGCAGCCAATATTTTGAGTGTTCTTCGTAATTCGATTACTCCATTTACATCTAGTCCGTTTGTTGGTTCATCAAGGATAAGTAATTTTGGATTATTAAGTAATGCTTGGGCTAGGCCTAATCGTTGGCGCATTCCGTATGAGTATGTTTTTACTTTGTCATCTATACGATTTTCGAGTCCAACAGTTTTTATAATCCTGTCAATGTCATCTTTTTTGATTCCTTTAATAAGACTTGCAAAATAATTGAGATTTTGCCGACCTGTCATATATGCATATAACTGGCAATTTTCCATTACTACACCAATATTAGCAACTGCTTGTTCAAAATTTTTCTGCACTGATTTGCCACATATAAACACTTCACCAGAAGTAGGAGCACTTAAACCACTGATAATACGAATTAAAGTAGATTTTCCTGCACCATTAGGACCTATAAACCCAAAAATTTCACCAGCATAAACTTCAAAATTCAAGTTTTTTAAAACTTTCCGTTCACCATAAAATTTATTTAAATTTACGATATCCAAAACTTTTTCACTCAATTACCCAAAAACCTCCAACTTTATTCTATAAAACTACAAACTTTTATAAAATAATTTTAACATAACCTAAATTAAAAGTAAAGTATTATTGACTTTGTTCATATTATTTAATATAATACTATTATGAGTCAAAAAATAAAAGAAAAACCTAACAAAAAGGAATTTACAGATTCAAAAAAAATCAATAATTCCATTTTTACTCATACTGCTATTTTGTTAATTTCTGCAATAATAATACTTGGAGCATTAGATATTTGGTGTTATAGCAGTTTGATTGATGCTAGCAAATGGTTCTTGATAATTAGTTCTATAGCAACAGGTCTATTTATGGGCTTGGGGTTAGTTTTCTTTTTTACTAAAAGAGTAGGGTGGCTAAAAGCAGATTTTGTAATTATAGCAATCGCTGCTTTATTTACCTGGGGCTATTATCTTATAGAAGTTCTTGATTTACTGACTTATTTAACGGATGCTGAAAGGTTACAAGCGGCTCTTGAATCAGTTGGTTGGTGGAAATATTTAGTATACTGCTTATTACAATTTTTGCAAGTAACATTTATTCCATTACCAGCAATGGCAACAACAATAGTAGGAACTTTACTATTTGGGCCACTCGTTTCATCACTTTTAAGCTTAGTTGGTATTTTACTAGGATCTATGTTTGCTTTCTGGCTAGGTGATAAATTTGGAGAAAAAGTTGTTTCTTGGATAGTGGGCGAAAAATCTATGAAAAAATATTCTAGCTTGCTTTTTGATAAAGGTAAGTATATGTTTTTCCTAATGATGCTTTTCCCGTTATTTCCTGATGATGTTTTATGTTTAGTAGCGGGAATGACCGCAATGTCTTTCAGATTCTTCTTTATCACTATGATATTAACACGACCAATAGGGATATTTATGACTTGCTATTTGGGGTCGGGGGAAATAATACCTTTTAGCGGCTGGGGACTAATAGTTTGGGCTGTATTAATAGTAATAATGATTCTACTTTTCTGGGCTTCTTATAGATACAAAGATAAAATTGAACTCTTAATAAATAAATTGAATAGTAGATTAAAAAAGCTTTTTATGAGTAAAACTGACAAGTTGTTTTTACAATTAGGTATTAATAAAGAGATAAAATTGCTACCAGAACATTCGTTAACTTATGAATTAGAAAATAAAAAAGTCAAAAAAACAAGAAATTCGAAAAAGAATACAATAAAAAAGATGCAATAAAATGCATCTTTTTTTATACGCGGAATGCTTTTGTTGCATATAGAATAACTCCAACAATCCAAGATAACAACAAGTCAGCAATAGCTAATGCTGGAATATACCAAAGAGTAAAGAATTCAACTTCTAGTGGGGCAGTCATACCAAAACACAAACACATTGCAATTACAAATGTAGCCAAAACTACTGCAAGTAATATTCGATAAAGTAAATTCATACCCCAATTAATATCTTTAATTCTTGTTTTTTTATCTAAATCCTTAAAGGTAAGCAAAGCCATTACCCCAAAATATGTAAAGCCCAAAACACCATATAGTATATATAAAAATGCGTGAGGTTCGTAAATCATTCCTGCATCTCGTAATAAAAAGTACGATAAAATCAATTCAATCATAAAAATAATTGTCATTATACCAGCGCGGCATAAATTAAACTTATTTTTATCTATAAATGTTTTTTTGCTAAATGTAGTATTTTCTGTTTTTGAATATGGCTTTACAACAATATTATCTTGTTTTATGTGAGTATATCCTACAGAATTTGTCGCAATTTTATGCACATTTGATTGAGTTGTACTATTTGCTTGGTGTTTATCTAAATTATAACGTCTATTTATTTCTTCCATTAAATCTTTGTTTTGCTGAGCATATAAATCGTTTACGTGTTTTTCTTCCGGTTCTGGCTTCTTTTCAGAACGTAAAATTTCAGCAATTTGCTTAGAATATTCGGACTGTTTCCTAGGCGCAGGCGAAGCTTCTGTTTGAGTAGTCTTTTGCTGTACAAATTCATTTTTAATACTATTATCACTTGGTTTTATCTCATTAGAAGCAGGTAAATCTGCATCCAAATCGCCCAAAATGTCTTTATAATTTATTTCATTACGACTTGACTTGTGTTCTTCTTGAATAAACTCAACATCAGGTTCATTAAGACCTGTAAATTTTATTTCAGGTTCTGTTTTATTAAAGGCTTCATCGTTTTTAGGTTCGACAGGAAGAACTGGGGTAGGGGATGATTTGGGTGCTGTAATTTCTTCCAAATCTTCTGGTTCTACATATTCACGCATTTGCTGAGTAAAACTGTGTTGCTGAAAACCTTCCGCTTTACTTGGATCAAATTGTTCATAAACAACATTATTCTTCAATGTTGGGGTTTCTTCTTTCTGTACGACTTTTTCAATAATAACTGTCTTTATAGGCTCTGGCTCAATTTTTTGTATAGGCTGTATAATTGGTTCTGGTTCAATTTTCTTTACAACTGGCTCAGGCTTTATTTCTTCTGTATCTTCAAAATCAGAGATATCTATTGGTTGCTTTTCTTCTTGTTCAAGTTCGTGTTTACCCAAATTTGTTAGAGAATAATAATGACGTCTACCACCAATATCGCTGTCGCGCCAGAAAGAAGATACTAATCCTTTTTTCTCCATTCGAGATAAAGCACTATACAGACTAGGTTGCTTAATAGAAGTTTTCCCACGTGTAAATGTTTCGATTTCTTTAATAATTTCAAGACCGTATTTATCGCCACTTACTAAGGCTTTTAAAATTAATTTGTTAATTTGGCTTCCAACCATAAACTTTCTCCCTTTTAATTCTACTTTATTCTATATCAAAGTATAAAATTTGTCAATTATTTTGTAGTATTATGCATTGCATAACACACTAAATATAGTACTATTCACAATATTACGCAATGCATAGCACGGTGTTTTTTTACGAATCAGGTATTTTTAATTTATTTAATTGTTTTAAAATTAAATTTGTGATATATTGATTATACAAATTAAAGGAACAAGTAGGTATGGTAAATATTGATATTTTAATAAGAACAAATCGAAAATCTATTTCAATTTCAGTTTCTCAACAAGGTGAAGTTGTAATTAAAGCTCCTAAAAGTTGCTCCTTGTCAACTATACAACAAATAGTAGATAAAAAAGAAAATTGGATAAATTTACACCGTGAAAAAGTATTAAATAATCAAGAGTTGAATAAAGGTATATTTGAATACAGTGATATTTTATTTTGTGGGCAAGTTTATCACATTGTCTACGATGATAAAATTAAATGCATTACACTAAATGATAATTACTGCATTGTTCCAGAAAAATATTCTACAGATTTGCCTAAGTATCTTGTAAAATGGTACAAAAAAATTGGCACATCAATTTTATGGGGTAGGGTACAGTACTTTGCTGATTTAATGCAACTGACTCCATCAAAAGTACGTTTAAGCAACGCACGTGGATGCTGGGGGTCTTGTAATAGTGCTGGCTTAATTTCTTTAAATTGGCGACTTATAATGGTTCCACACGATTTAATTGATTATGTAGTTGTGCACGAATTATCGCATCTTGTACAAATGAATCATTCACAGTTATTTTGGAATGTGGTAAAAAGTGTTTTGCCTGATTATGCTACACGTAGGAAGGCTTTAAAAAAAGGAGATTATTTACTCGCTCTATACAGAGATTAAATTAAGCAGAATAAAATGTAATGAAAACTTGTTCATAATAAAAATTAAAAAGTTATTTTGCATTAAGCTTAAACATTACACAATAAAAATTATATACAGTTTGTTATAAAAGTCTCTAAATGCTATGCATTATTTGATACAATAAGCTAATTTATAGAAATTTGATTTAATAGGGGATATTTTGTTTAAAATGTCCGTAAACTATGCGTAAAATACAAGTTTTACGCATAGTTAGGGCTAAAAATTGGGGTTTTGCCCGATTTTTTGCGTTTTTTTTATGAATTCTAGTCTTAAATGCTCTCTAAAATCACTTTGTTTATTATAATACAATTTAAAAACTTATTAATTTAATTGCATACGATTATTTAATTTAATTTTTAATAATGTTGTTATTTGTTGTTATTTAAAGTTTGCATCAAATTTCATAAACTTTGTTTCTAACACTTGATTTAAAATGATTTTAGACAAGAGATTTTTATTTTTAATGAATACTTGGTCATTGAAATTTTAGATTAATTTTAAAATGAGTTTACACAGAGTTGATTTTTGTTTGCTGTCAAAAATTTTATAACAAATGCTAAAAACAGTTTTTAGACAACGTACATTAAAGCTTTCTATGTGTTAATCATATAATTACAGAGTGTTTCTAGTAAATTTATTTAAATAGGATTTTACGCATACTTTGGTCAAAATTGTTTTACAATCGATTTTAATTTTGTTATAATATATTTAAATGAGTTTTTGGAGGTTTTCTATGTCAGAAAATTATTATGTACAGCGTAATGATAACAATACTACTCGTATACGAGAACTTAAACAAGACCTTCCCTATTTTTGCAGTGAATTTTTTGTCGGTGTCGAGAATCAAACTACACCATTAACACGTTTAAATTATGCTTATGATTTAAGAATATTTTTCCATTATTTATGTTCCCAGCTACCCCAATTTAAAGGCCGCACTCCAAAACAAATATCATTAATGGATTTAAATTTAATTGATGCAACACAAATAGAAAATTTCCTTGATTATCTATCTGTTTATGAATTTAATGGTAAAACTTATCACAACAATGAGAAAGCAAAATCACGTAAATTATCGACATTACGGTCTTTTTTTGGTTATTTTTTCAAAAAGGAAAAGATTGATAGAAACGTGACAGAAAAAGTAGATTTGCCTAAACTCCACGAAAAAAATATTGTTCGACTTGAAGTAAATGAAATGGTGGATTTATTGGATATGGCTGAAACGGGTTATGCCCTATCCCCTACCCAACAAGCTTTTCATAGGCACACTGAATCGCGCGATTTTGCGATATTAACGCTACTTTTGGGCACTGGAATACGTGTTAGTGAATGTGTTGGACTTGATGTTGATGATATAGATTTTAATATAAACGGATTTAAAGTAATTAGAAAAGGTGGAGCTCAAGTTGTACTGTACTTTTCTGATGAAGTCGCTACTGCTTTGAAGAAATATCTTGAAGATAGAGCTCGTATTCCAGATTTGGACCCAAACGAACGTGCATTGTTTTTGTCATTACAAAAACGTCGCATTTCTACAAGAGCTGTACAAAATTTAGTTAAAAAATACAGTCAGTTAGTTACCCCTCTTAAAAATATAAGTCCTCACAAACTGCGTAGCACATACGGTACTAATTTATATAGAGAAACCCAAGATATTTATGTAGTAGCAGATGTTTTAGGACATAAAGATATTAATACAACAAAAAAACACTACGCGGCTATGAGTGAAGATATTCGCAGAGAGGCTGCTAATAAAGTCAAATTGCGTCAGGAATAAAAAATTTTATACTGATTTAAGAACAAATGTTTGACTTTTAACATAAAATATGATAAAATGATGAAAAACATAAGGAGAAAATCAGTAAAATGCAAAAAAGAATTTATAATAAAACTGAGCAATTATATGAGTTTATAAAAAAGTACAAATCTAAAAATGGATTTCCTCCTTCTGTACGTGAAATGTGTGCTGCATTAAATATTAGCTCAACATCAACTATTACATATTATTTGAATTATTTGGAAGAACAAGGTAAAATTCGCAGAGGTGCATACAAAAACCGCGCTATAGAAATTTTAACACCAAATGAGCCAGATTCTCAACAAAGTTTGGAAATTATCAAAAGCTATTCCCCTATCCCAGTTTTAGGACAAATTACAGCAGGACAGCCAATTTTGGCAACCGAAAATTATGAAGATTTGTACTATTTGCCTGCTAATTTGTTTAAGGGTAATGGACTATTTATCCTTAATGTAGTTGGTGATAGTATGATAAATGCAGGTATTTTCAACGGCGATAAAGTTGTAATTCGCAAACAAGAAACCGCAGAAAACGGCGAAATAGTAGCAGCGTTGATAGATGATAGCGCCACAATTAAGCGTTTTTATAAAGAAGACGGTCATTACAGATTACAGCCTGAAAATCCTACTATGGAACCTATGTATTTTGATGAAGTTTCTATTATAGGTAAAGTAATTGGACTTATTAGAAATATGTGATTTTTGTTGGGTAACCAGCAATAAAACGCAATATAGTTACAAAAAAATAGCACGAAAGTGCTATTTTTTTACATATTCCTTGTAAGAATTAACCAAGTAATCAATTAATTTTTGCTCATCTTTCACTTGCCATTCTTCAATATTTTTCTCGTGTCTAAACCAAGTTAATTGCCTTTTTGCATAATTTCTTGTATTCTTTTTTATCAATGTTATTGCATCTTCAAGACTAATTTCACCTTCCAAATATGACCAAATTTCTTTGTAGCCTATTGCTTGCATACATTGACAATCTTGCGTAACTTCTATATTTCGTAAAGCTTTTACCTCATTTACTAAGCCGTTATTTAGCATTTTGTCTACACGCAAGTTTATCCTTCTGTAAATTTCTTCTCTATCGTTGTTTAATAAAATATACTTATAGTCATATATAGTATTTTTCTGGCTTGTTTCAAAATCAAAGCCATAAAGTAAACTATCTATATAAAGACCAGTACCACCAACAATTACCGGCAGTTTTTGCTGTTTGGCGATATCTATAATAGATTTTTTCGCTAAATTTACGAAATCAAACGCGTTAAAAGTTTCAAATGGTGAAATTATATTTATCAAATTATGCTTACATATCTGTTGTTCTTTTTGAGATGGTTTTGAGGTGGCAATTTCAATACCTTTGTAAACTTGAATTGAATCCGCAGAAATGATTTCCATATTCAATGATTTACTCAATTCTAAGGCAAAATCAGATTTTCCAACAGCCGTACAACCGCTAATTACTAATAATTTTTGCTTATTCATTAAACAATCCTTCTAAACCATTTATCAACATCGCGATGCGAAAATTTTACTACAAAAGGTCTACCGTGTGGACATTGCAATGTAGTAGTACCGTCCCCTACTCCACGTACAAGTTTGACCAGTTCTTCCTTGTCCAAATCATCCCCACCTTTTACCGCGTGTTTACAAGCAGTTTCAGCAAGATTGTCTCGAATTAAGTCCAAATCCTTTAATTGAGTGTAATTATTTAGGTTAGAGAGAAAGTTTTTGAAAAAGTTTTCAACATTTAAGTCTGGCAATAAACTAGGAATGGCAGATACTTTGAAAGATAAATTTCCAAACGGTTCAATTTCAAAACCTAGTGAACGCAACATTTCAATATTTTCATTAATATATTGCTCTTCGCTATGATTTACTTCAATATTATACGGTAATAGTAAACTTTGAGACGATACTTCTTTATTTTTGATTTGCTCAACAAACTTGTCAAAAAGCAGTCTTTCGTGTGCTGCGTGTTGGTCTATAAAATATAGATTGTCATCTAATTCTAAAATAACAAAAGTATTAAATGCTTTACCTATTATTCTACTAGACAGAAACGCATCTTTATCAACAATATCTTCTTTAATTAGTTGTTGCTGTGTAGGTTTTGGTACGTAATTTACAGGCTCGTCATTTGATTGAAATTGATATATGCTATTATTCTGTGTTGTTGGAATAGAACCCGCTAATTTTTCTATCACAATTTCATTTAATATTGAATTTTCAGAAGAATGTGCTGCGATATCTCCCCTAGCATTACTCTGGAAAATTGGACTATCAAGCACAAAATCGACGTTTAAATCATTAGTTTCAACTGTTTGATTTTTTGACACTTCGGGCGCTCGCGTCAAAGTAAAAGCTGGTTGTTCTGGTTCGCTTTGTATTTCTTCATTTGTTTTTCTTGTTAAGTCCTCATATATTGTTTCTGTAATTGCTTTATAAACGAAACCAAAAATTGCTCTTGAATCTTGAAAACGAACTTCAAGTTTACTAGGGTGAACATTAACATCTACTTCGTCATTAGGAACAGTAAGATTAATCACACAAAATGGAAAACAATGTTTCATCATATATGCTTCATAACTCTGTGATAATGCAACGTTAACTATACTATCAGCTATCCACCTACCATTAATCATAATAGTTTGGTAAGTGCGATTTGCTTTAAAAAATGAAGTTTTACCTATAAAACCAGTTAAAGAATATTTATCATTATGAAAATCAACAGGTATTAGATTTTCCATAATTTGTGCACCATAAATTGAGAAAATAGCATCTTTTAATCCTTGACCTGAACTATTATATATTAGTTTACTGTCTGCACTGTATTTAAAAGCAATATTTGGATTCGCTAGTATCAACTTTGCAACAAGAGTTGTTATATCACTCTCTTCTTTTTTAGGCTTCTTTAAAAATTTTTGTCTTGCAGGTGTATTGAAAAATAAATTTTCAACGCATATATAAGTACCAACTGGAGAACCTTTCTCACCTTTCGCTATAATTTCGCCGCCTGATATTTTTATACTATGTCCATCGGTATTTGCTGTTTTTGATATAACTTCGACTTGACTTACAGAAGCAATAGAAGCAAGCGCCTCTCCTCTAAAACCTAGCGTACCTATATGGTAAAGGTCGTTTTCTGTAGCAATTTTACTTGTAGCATGTGGCAAAAAAGCAGGCTCCAAGTCTTCCGGCAAGATACCACTACCATTATCGCTTACTACAATTTTTGATATTCCGCCTTCATAAATTTGAATTTCAATTTTAGTAGCCCCTGCATCAATACTGTTTTCTACTACTTCCTTAACAATTGATGCGGGCTTTTCTACTACTTCACCTGCTGCTATTTTATTGAAAATTTCAGGTTTTAGGATATTTATTTTTGCCATAATTACCTACTTAATCTTTTGTTTTAATTCTGCTAATTTAGTGATTGCTTCGATTGGTGTAAGATTGTTGATATCAGTTTTGTTAAGCATATCTACCAACATTTCATACTTTGCTTGTACTTCAACATTGCTGTAATCATAATGATTCATAGCCATATCAAATGATTTACTTTCGGCTATTTCTTGGTCTTTCATAACTTCTTTAGCGCGTTTTACAATAGTTTGTGGAATACCTGCAAGTTTTGCAACTTCCACACCAAAGCTTTGATTTGTACTTCCATATTCCACTTTTCGTAAGAACGACATTTGATTATCAAATTCGCTTACAGTTACTCGCATATTTACAACACCTGGGAGTTTTCCTTGTAATTCTGTAAGTTTGTGGTAATGAGTCGCAAATAAAGTTTTTGCTTTTATGGTAGTTGCAATATATTCCAGAACAGCCCAAGCAATACTAAGGCCATCTTGAGAGGAAGTTCCTCTCCCTATTTCGTCTAATATGAGCAAACTATCGCTAGTCGCATTTTTAATAATATTTGAAACTTCACTCATTTCGACCATAAATGTACTTTGTCCCATACCTAAGTTATCACTTGCACCAATTCGAGTGAAAATTCTGTCGGTAATAGAAATTTTAGCCGATTCCGCAGGCACAAAACAACCAATGTGTGCCATAAGTACAACAAGTGCTATTTGACGCATAAAAGTACTTTTACCCGCCATATTTGGACCTGTAATAATAATTGTACGTTGCTTAACATTTAATACTAAGTCGTTTGGAACAAATCTTTCGCCACTCATTAATTTTTCAACTACTGGGTGTCTTGATTGAACTATGTCATATTCGGTAATTTGATTGTTTATAATTGGTTTTGAATATCCATTGTCAACCGACACGTCAGCAAACGAAAGCAAACAATCTATAATTGCAATTTGTCTACCTGTTTGTTGAATTTCTGTAAGTTTGTTTAATATATCTTGTCTAATGCGGTCAAATACTTTTAATTCTATGGTTAATTTTTGTTCTTCCGCATAAAGTATTGTTTCTTCTAGTTTTTTCAAATCTGAAGTTACAAATCTATCTACAGAAGCCATAGTTTGCACACGCTGAAATCTAAACGGCAAGTTTTCCGATGCAGATTTTGGTACTTCGAAATAGTATCCACTTATGCGATTAAAGGAAATACGCAGTTTTTTCTCGCCCGTAAGTTCCCTTTCTCTTGCTTCTAATGCCGTCATCCATTGATTTCCATCACGTTTTGCATTCAAACACTTATCAAATTCCGCATCAAAACCTGGGCGAATAAAACCACCTTCTTTTATTGATGTTGGCGGATTTTCAATAAATGCAGTAGTTAGTTCTGTTGCAAGTTCTGTTAGTTCGCAAATGTTTTTAGCACAGTCTTTTAACAATCTTGAATTAAATTTGCTAACTACTTTTTTAATTTCAGGAAGGTTTACAAGCGCTCTTCCCAATGATTCACAGTTTCGTGGATTAAGATTACCATAAGATGCCCTACCACATAGCCTTTCAACGTCGCTAATATTTTTCATTAAGTCGTGTAATGTGGAGCGCGCCAAAGTATCACGCGTTAATTCTTCTACGGCATCAAGCCTTTCATTGATTTCTACTTCGTCTTGCAAAGGATGTTCAAGCCAATTATTTAATAAACGTGCACCCATCGCTGTTTCTGTTTTGTCTAATACCCATATTAATGAACCGCGGCGTTTCCTATCAAATATCGTTTCTGTTAGTTCAAGATTTAAACGAGTATTGATATCAAGATGCATAAAATGCCCATCATTAATTACTTTTATGTTGTTAATATGTGTTAAATCACGCATTTGTGTTTCAAGCAAATAATTTATCAATGCACCAGCCGAACACAATGCTTGAGATTTCTTATCACATTTAATATCAGTAACACTTTTTGCGTTTAATTGTCTAAGTACTGTATTTTTTGCGTTATCATATTCAAATGCTTCGTCTTTGTAATTGTAGAAATTGGGCACAACTCCCATTTTAACACATTGTAAGTCAGTGCTACTAAAACAAGAATTTTTGTCTGCTATAATTTCGCTTGGATTTATACTTACCAAAACATCACTTAATTTTGAAAAAGCATCATCTCCAGTAAATTGCTGAACATAGAATTCACCAGTTGACAAATCTATCCAAGATAAGCCCACCACTGAAGCGCGTTCGGAACTTACGGAAGCAATAAAGTTGTTTTTCTTATCTAACAACTTCCCTTCTTCCATCACTGTACCTGGTGTAACAACTCGTACAACATCACGTTCAACAATTTGTCCCTTTTTGGGCTCTGTTAGTTGCTCACAAATCGCGACCTTTTCCCCAAGGTCAATTAACTTTGTAATATAGGTTTCTGCTGCGTGATATGGGACACCGCACATTGGCGCTTTTTGTCCAGAACCACAGTCGCGACTAGTAAGAGTTATATCCAAAAGTTTTGATGCCTTTTCTGCATCTTCAAAAAACATTTCATAAAAGTCGCCCAACCTATAAAACATTATAGTATCTGGATATTGAGCCTTTTTCTCTTTGTATTTTTGCATCATTTTTGAATATGGTTTTTCATTATTGCTCATTAATTTATTCTTCCTATTAAGTTTCCTTTGTTGTATTCAATTATATCAATATCATAAAAATTGCCTACTTTTAGTGGCTTTTCTTTTGCAATTTTTACCACCTTACCACACTGGGCTTTGCCTATGTATTCCTTGGTATTTTCAGTATCAAGAAGTACTCGTATTGTTTTCCCTATCATTTCCTTGAAAAGTTGTTCGCTGATTTCGTGTTGAATTTCAAGTAAATTGTGTATACGTTCACGTTTCACGGCTATTGGTACTTGATTTTCCATTTTTTCAGCAATCGTGCCTTTTCTTTTACTGTACATAAATATAAAAGCATTGTGATAGCGTACCTGTTTTATTAAATCAACAGTCTGTTGATAATCCTCATCTGTTTCACCAGGGAAACCTACGATAATATCCGTTGAAAGAGTAATTTCAGGCATTTTTTCTCTAATCTTTTCAATTAAATTGAGGTAAGCTTCCTTTGTGTAACTTCTATTCATTGCTTTTAATGTTTTGTTACTGCCCGCTTGTACTGGTAAATGCAATGTTTTACTAATTTTAGGGCATTTAGCCATTACTTCAATAACTTCATCGCTTAAATCTTTTGGATGTGAAGTCATAAAGCGCAATTCAAAATCGCCATCAAAGTTTGCAATCGTTTCAAGTAGTTTCGCAAAATTTGTACCGTCAGTGTTTCCGTCCAAACCATAAGAATTAACATTTTGTCCTAAAAGTGTAATAACTTTGTAGCCCATTGCAAGCAAATTTTTAACTTCTTGATAAATTGCCTCAGGCGCCCTACTTTTTTCTCGCCCCCTTACATAAGGCACAATACAATAAGTACAAAAATTATTACAGCCATACATTATGTTTACATACGCGTACAATGCATTATCACGAACACAAGAAACACTCGCTATATTCTCGCTATACTGTTTATCTGCCTCTACTTTGTTTAGAAATTTACGTTGAGAAAGATAAGTATCAAGATATTCTCCAAAATATTCAATATTGTTAGCCCCAAAGACTATGTTAATAAATGGGAACTTTTTACGTAAAGTTGCCGCCATATCTTTCTGTTGAGCCATACAGCCACAAACTGCAACAATTAAGTCTTTTTTTGCTTTTTTTATAGGCTTAATAGCGCCAATATTGCCCAGTATTTTCTGTTCTGCACTCTCACGAATACAGCACGTATTAAATACAATAATATCAGCATCTGTGGCATTTTCGGCTTTACTATATCCTTTTTCTTCTAGTATGCCTGCCAATTTTTCTGTTTCGTGCACATTCATCTGGCAGCCATAAGTGTATATAAAGTATTTTTTCACTTTTTCACCTGTAAAATAAGTAATTTATAATACCTAAATTATACATTATTTTATTAAATTTATCAATAATAATTTATAATTTTTATATTTTGAAACATAATAATGTTGAGGTCGTTATGAGTAAAATTGCAAAAGTTTTTTTAATACTTTTTTGCATAGTGGCGGTTATTTTCTTAGCCGTTTTTACCTATATAGTAATAATTATATCTCAAGCAGGACAAACAACTACTCTTGATGTTGCAAAATTAAATAGTTATAACTCGCAGGTAAAAATTTATGATTATAACAATAACGAACTTGTAACAACATCAGCAACAGGAAACAAGACTATAAGTTTGGAAGAGTTGCCTGACTATGTCCCCCAAGCTTTTATAAGTATTGAGGATAAATTATTTTATAAACATAATGGACTTAATGTTGGTCGTATATTTAAGGCAGGACTAAAAAATTTAGTTAGTGGATACGCAAAAGAAGGCGCTTCCACGATAACGCAACAGTTGATAAAAAATACACATTTAAGCAATGAAAAAACATTATCTAGAAAAATTCAAGAAGCATACTTAGCAATACAACTTGAAAAAAAATATGATAAAAATGACATATTAGAAACATATCTAAACGTAATTTATTTTGGAAATGGCGCTTACGGAATAGAAAGCGCTGCTCAAAATTATTTTGGACATTCAGCGAAAGAATTAACTCTTGATGAAAGTGCTATTTTAGCAGGAGTTATAAAATCTCCTAGAACTTATTCCCCTATTTTAAATCCGGATAACTGTCTAAAAAGAAGAAACCTAGTACTAAAAAATATGCTTGAAGATGAAGTTATTAACCAAACTGCTTATGAAGATGCAGTGTCAAAAGGCTTATCTCTAACACCAAACGTTTCAGCAAATGACAACTTCAACAAAGTTATACTTGAGCAGGCTATGAATATTTTAAATTTGAGCGAAAAAGATATATCTACTATGGGGTTTAAAATATACACTTACATAAACAAAGAAATTCAAAATGAAATATCCCAAAAAATGCAAACATTTGATAACATAGATAATGGCTTAATGATAGTCGATAATAAAACAAATGGAGTTGTCGCATATCTTGGTAATTGTGATGTAAATAGACAAGTTGGTAGTACTATTAAGCCTATACTGTGCTATGCTCCTGCGTTTGAAACGGGAACGCTATCTCCCATTACACCTATAAAAGACGAACCTATTAATATAAGTGGCTACTCTCCCAAAAATGCAAATAACAAATATTTAGGCTGGGTTTCTACGCGTACAGCATTGGCAAAATCTCTAAATATTCCTGCTATAAAAACTCTAGAATATAATGATATAGACAAATCTATAAAAGTTGCTAAAAAATTTGGACTGCATTTTGATAAAGAAGACAGACATTTAGCCATTGCTTTGGGAGCTACTAAATCTGGAGAAAGTCTCACGACTATGACGAATGCTTATTCAACTTTTGCAAGAAATGGTAGTTATAGCAATCTAAATTTTATAAGAAAAATTGAACTAAGTGGCAACAATGTAGTTTATAAAAATAACAATAATTTTAATCAAATTATTGGAACGGATACTGCTTTCCTAATAAATGATATATTAAAAAATACAATTACGGACGGTACGGCGAAGAGATTAAGCACTCTAAATATCCCACTTGCTGCAAAAACTGGTACTGTTGGAACAGACTTAGATAGCACAAACACTGATGCTTGGTGTATTTCTTATAACCCCAAATATACTATTGGTGTATGGTATGGTAACACAACAGGAAACACTGAAAATAATTTACTTTCAAATCAAAATGGTGGAACCATTGCAACCGATAGTAACAAAATTGCTTGGAGTATTCTAAAAAAACATTATAATGTGTTGCAAGATTTTGATATTCCAGACAATGTATCACAAATTGCTATTGATGCCCTATCTCTAAACAGTCAAAAAATTGAGTTAGCAAGCCCTGATACACCAGAAAAATACATTATAAAAGAGTGGTTTTCAAATCGTTTTATCCCTAAAAACACTAGCAACAATTTTGATAAAATCACTCAACCTGTTTTAAATATGCAAGTAAAAGATAAATTGATTTTTCAATGGGAAGGGCTTGAATATCTAAATTATGAATTACATAAAATTACGCAAAATAAAGATACTTTAATCGAAACTTTCGAAGGGAAAAACGATACCTTTAATTACACTCTCCCCCTTCCCGAAGAAAATACTGAATTTTACTTAACAGTAAAGTATAAAAATGCAGAAATTGATAAATCGATAAAAAGCAATACTGAAAAATACTATATTACAGCCAATTTAGACAACAAAGAAAGTGCTACAAGAAAAATAAGGAAAGGTTGGTTTTTCTAATTAAAAAAATATGCTATGTATAGCATATTTTAATTTTGTATAATCATAATCTCTTCTGAATCTAGGCTTTTTTGAAGTAGTGCTTCTATATCAAGTTTGCTTTCTTCTGCAAGCACCTTTTCAATTTTAGGCTTAGTTACTGGATTTTTGGGTAAAAATACAGTACAACAATCTTCATAAGGCTGAATACTAATATCATAAGTACCGATTTTATGAGCAACATCCATTATATCTTGCTTATCAAAACCTATTAATGGACGGAATATAGGAATATCAACAACCGCATTAGTCGCATTAATGCTTTGCAGTGTTTGACTGGCTACTTGTCCCAAACTTTCCCCTGTAATTAATGCTCCCGCGCCATTATTTAATGCAATTTTTTGTGATATTCTCATCATCATACGTCTAAGCAAAGTTATCATAAAATCTCTATCGCATTTTTTGTTTATTTCTTCTTGAACGTGAGTTACAGAAATAAAATGCATTTTAATACTACCCATATAATCGCACATTTTTTGTGCAAGAGATATTACTTTTTGTTTTGCAAGTTCGCTAGTATATGGGTAACTATGGAAATGTATTGCTTCAATACTCAGTCCGCGGCGTGCTAAATAATACCCTGCAACTGGGCTATCAATACCACCGCTCAATAATAACAAACCTTTCCCCGCAGTTCCTAACGGCATTCCCCCAGCACAAGTGATTACACTTGTAGAAATATATGTAAAGCCATTTTCGCGTATATCTATCAAAACTTCAACATCAGGTGTATGCAAATTAACTTTTGCGTCAGGATTATTATTTAGAATTATTTCACCGATTTCTTTATTAATTTGCATTGACTTTACAGGGAATATTTTACTTGCGCGGTTGGCTGTTACCCTAAAACTTTGACCGTTTAATTTAATTTTGCAACATTCTTCTTTAATACTATTGTAATCAGTTTCTAATTTGGTAGCAACTGAAATAGAATGAATACCAAACACTTTGGTCAATTTATCTATAATTGCTCTTTCTTGCGTTTCTTCATATTCGCTTAATTCGTATCTGCCGCTTATTTTCTTTAATTCAAATTTAAAATCTTTTAAACTATGAATAATGTTGCTTCTTAAAGCATTCTCAAAAAAGCAACGATTGTTGCCTTTTAAAAATATTTCACCATATCTAATTAATATAACGTTCATAATTCACCTATCCAAGTAAATTTTTTATTTCAGCTTGTAATGCTTTAACAACAGCATCTACTTCTTCAATATTATTAAACTCGCTGAAACTAAAGCGAATATTGCCTTCCATTTGATTATTTTTTAATCCCATTGCTGAAAGCACTCTATTACCTACTTTCTTGCTACTACAAGCAGAACCTGTACTTACGTAAATTTGATATTTCTCCAAACAATGTAGTAACACTTCACCACGAACCCCTAGAAAAGAAACGCTTAAAATGTTATCCAAAGATTCATTAATATTGCCATTTATAATAAATTTTAAATTACTTTCAGCAAGTCTTTCAACAAAATGTTGTTTTAATTGTTTTATATGATTTCGTTTTTGTTCAAAATCTTGATACATCATTTCGCAAGCCATTTTAAATCCCATAATTCCCGCGGGATTTTCTGTACCAGAACGCAAGCCATTCTCTTGCCCGCCGCCTAAAATGTGCGGTTTGAGTGTGATTCCATTACGTAGATATACGCAAGCCACCCCTTTGGGACCGTGTATTTTGTGCGAGCTTATCGTATAAGCATCGATTTGGTCATTTAAAACATTTACTTTTAACTTACCAAAAGCCTGCACTCCATCACAGTGCAACAAGCAATCTGCGTTCTTTTCTTTTACTATTTTAGAAATCGTATGCAAATCATTTATTGCGCCTGTTTCATTGCTTACGTGAATAATAGATACTAAACCAGTATCACTATCAACTTTTTGTCTTAAATCTTCCAAATCAAGTTTCCCATCAGGCAAAATATTGACAAACTCTACATCATAACCCAAATTTTGTAAATTTTTTGCTGTTTCGTATACCGATGGATGTTCGCCATTTGAAACCAAAATTTTCTTATTTTTTCGTGCTAAACCATTAAGAATTAGATTGTTTGCTTCCGTAGCACTTGCCGTAAATATAATTTTACCGTCATTAGCCCCAAGTAAATTTAAAATAGTTTTACGGGCATTGTCAATATCATTCTTCACTTCTATCGCAGGAGAATATACACTTGATGGGTTAAAAAATTTCTCAACACTGTATTTTGCCACAAACTCTGCAATTTCTTTTCGAGTTTGTGTAGTTGCTGAATTATCAAAATAAATCATTTCACACCTTTTCAATCGCGTAATTTTGCATTAAACATAGTACCTAATTTGCTTAAAATTTTATTAAAAATATCATTTAATTCATCTTGCGTCAATGTACCATCAGCTTTTCTAAATGTTAAGTTAAAAGCAACACTCTTGTAACCTTTTTCTACTTGCTCGCCTGTGTAAATATCAAATAGTTCGACTTCTTCAAGTAAATTGTTGGCTGTTTTCTTGATTGCTTCAATCATACCACCAATTTCAATATTTTGTTCTACCACAACAGCCAAATCTCTATGTGCCGCTGGGAATTTAGGAAGCGGCTTGACTTTTTTAACTTTTTTAGCAGGAATTTCATCAAGTCTTAATTCAAAATAATAACAATCACTATTTATTTCATAGTTCTTTGTTACAGCGGGATGAACTTTACCAATGTAACCTATTGACTTATTTCCTATATTGATGCTTGCGCAAATATTTGGATGCATATATGAAATCTGTGTTGATTTGTAATTGAAATTAACACCTAATTTGCTTGATATCATTTCAACAATAGATTTAACATAGAAAAAGTCTACTTTGTCTAATGTCAAATATGCTAAAACTTTGTTTTCTAATGGTAAATTGTCTTTTGTATCTCTCTCATTTTTGAAAACTTTACCAATTTCGAAAATTTCAATATCTTTATTTTTACGGCTTACATTTAATTTTGCAACATCTAAAAGGCTACCAATCATTTCAGTGCGCATAACACTGTAATCAAGACTTAATGGATTTGAAATTTTTACGCAATCTCTCAAAATGTCATCACTTGATATTAATAGTTTATCAAATTCAGTTGGCGAACGGAAACCATAGGTTTTAACTTGATGTGCACCTGCTGCAAGCATATATTCTATTAGATTGTGTTCTAATTCAAATAAATCATTCATACCGCCTGCGGTGCTTTGTGTGTGTTCACATCGAGTAGGCACAATTTTTTCAAAACCGTAAAATCTTATAATTTCTTCTATAATGTCCACAGGCAGTTCAATATCAGCTCTTATTGCGGGAACTTCACAAATCAAATTTGCGCCTTTAAGTTCACAATTTATACCCAATTTACCCAAAATAGATTTTACGTTATCAAAAGGAATGCTTAAACCTAACGTTTTTTCAATTTCGGCAAAATCAAATTCTACCAAATGAGTTTCGTCTGAATATTCGCCTACTTGTACTATATTATTTGAAATATCGCCTATACCAAACTCATTTATTAATGATAAAACACGAGCCATACCCAACTTTGCAGATACTTTCTCTACTCCGCGTTCATTTCTAGCACTTGCGTCTGTCCTAAGTCCTAAACTGCGAGCACCACGTCTAATACTTACACGGTCAAAAATTGCGCTTTCTATAACGATATTTTTAGTTGTATCACTAATTGAAAACTCTTTTCCTCCCATAATTCCAGCAATCCCAATAGGCTGTTTTTTGTCGGCAATTACAATAATATTACTATTCAAGTCGTGAGTTTTGTCATCAAGGCAAACTATTTTTTCGCCTTCGTCAGCTTGTCTTACAATAATATTGTCTGTTATTTTATCATAATCAAAAGCATGTAAAGGTTGCCCCATTTCCCATAATACATAATTTGTAAAATCAACTATATTGTTCCTTGGGGTAATTCCAGCGATTTTTAATCTATTTTGTATATAACGTGGAGATGGTGCCAGTTTTACATTCTCCACCATACACCCCAAATATAACGGGCAATTTGATGTGTCTACTGACACAGTAAGTGGCAAATCAACTTTTTTAGCATTATAAGTTATTGTTGGCTCTTTAAATTCCCTATTCAAGCCAACAGCAAGTTCCTTTGCTAACCCGTAAACACTTTGGCAATCTGGACGATTGGCAAGCACTTTTAAATCAAATACAACGTCATCAAGCCCCAAAAATTCAGCAATAGGTTGTCCTTCCTTTGCACTTTCATCCAAAATCATAATTCCGTCTACCAACGCGTTTGGATAAACGCTATTATCTATGCAAAGTTCTTCCCCAGAACATAACATTCCTTGTGATTCAAGTCCACGCATATTTGTAGTTTTTATTTTTACGCCATTAGGCAAATCAGCACCGTCAAGAGCAGCAGGTACCAAAGCCCCTTCAAACACATTAGTAGCCGCAGTTAAAATTTGAACAATTTCATTATTTCCTAAATCAATAGTACAAACTTGTAATTTGTCAGCATTTGGATGTCTTTCTAACTTAACAATGCGCCCAACTTTTACGCATTCCATTCCTTTGGACAAGTCTCTCATTTCTTCGACTTCAAAGCCGATATTAATAAAAGTTTCAGCAATTTTATCTGCATTTAAATCAGAGATATCTACAAAATCATTTAACCATTTTAAAGTAACTATCATAATTTTTCTCCTACTTAACTTGTTTTAACAAATTAATATCGTTTTCATATAATTCACGTAAATCAGATACACCATATTTAAGCATTGCTAACCTATCAAGCCCCAAGCCTGCGGCAAATCCCTTGTAAATATTACTATCAATTCCAGACATTTCCAATACTTTTGGATGTACCATACCAGCACCTAACATTTCAATATATTGGCCATCTTTTACAGCATCAACTTCGATACTTGGCTCTGTAAACGGAAAATAACTAGGGCGCACGCGTATTTCAGTTTTTTCGCCTAACAAGTGTTTAATTAAGTCTTCAATCGTTCCTATTAAGTCTGCAAGTGTAACATTTTTATCAACGACAAGGATTTCTAACTGATTGAATATCGGTGAATGTGTTGCGTCTACTTCGTCTATGCGGTATGCATTACCTGTTGAAATCATTTTTATAGGAGGTTGTTGACTCTCCATTGTACGTACTTGCATTGCTGAAGTGTGGGTTCGTAAAACTGTTTCATTATCAATGTAGAAAGTATCCTGCATTTCACGAGCGGGATGCTCTTTTGGTACATTTAATGCTTCAAAACAATAATAATCTGTTTCTATATCTCCGCCGTCTTTCAATTCAAAACCACGCGCTACAAAATAATTGATTAAGTCCTTTTTAAGTGCTTCTATAGGATGCAAAGTACCATAAGACATAGGCTTAACAGGAATTGTTACGTCAACTTTTTCCTGAGACAACTTTTCGTTTAAAAGCATAGTCTCAATTTCAGCATCCTTGTCTTTTACCAACTTATTTAACATATCACGCAACTGGTTTAATTGTTCACCAACTACACGTTTTTGCTCAACGGGCAATTCTCTCAATCCCTTCATAAGATTAGCAAGTGCGCCATTTTTACCTAAAAACTCTGTACTTGCCTGCATTAGTTCTTGTTTAGTCTTAATACTAGCTATTTTTGCAGTTGCATTGTCTAGAACTTCTTTAATTTGTTTTTCCATATTTTTCTCCTTATACAAAATAAAAAAACTTCTCCCTTTATTTAGGACGAAGTTTTCTCCGCGGTACCACCTAAATTCTCCTATGTGTTAGGAGCGCTTAATTTGATTTTAACGTAAATCAAAACGCCTTTACCTAATATTATTTCAGCAAAAGTGCTAAAAAGTGAATTCGCCAAAACCATTGATTTGGGCTTCTCAGCTACTACCCATTCTCTGTAAATATAATTTTGGCTACTAGTCTTTCTCAATGCATCTCTATTAAGTTATATTTATTATAACAATATACGGTTTAAATGTCAATAAAATTTTTTAATTAAAGAAAGAATACCGTAGATTTACGGTATCTTAAGATTAGTTAGGAATTAAGTTCATCATATCATCAAGACTAGTTGAATTGAGATATGTGTCTGGTATTTTACCGACAATTATTGATTCGCAAAGCAAAATTTGAGTATCAGTCGTAATAGTTCGGCTTGCTGTTGGCATAATCAAATTTACAGTTGCCTTAACATTCATATAAATTCGATGATTGGTTTGGTTAATACCAGCACTCACAAACTCCGAACTAAACACTGAACTCACACTACCTATTGGATGTACTTTAAATGAAAAATCTGGTCCAATGCCCGTAAGTAAAGGAATTCCTGTCAAAGTACCTAGCGGTATTTCCACGCCTTCACTTCCTAACAATTCAAGATTTTGCAAAGCAGTCTTGCCGATATCTTTTCCTAGCTTATTTACAAGAATAGATTTTACCGAAAAAGCAGTTATATTACCTTCGGCATCTGTGCTAATTTGAATAATATCATCATAAACATTCGTATTGTTAAGTACACTTGAAACCGCGCTATTTACTGACCTGTTAGTAATTGATTTTACTGTCGCTTCACTAAACTCAATAATAACGGGGTTTACGTGCAAATTGAAAAAAAGTAAAATAGAAACAATTAAAACGAGCAAGACTCCAAGTGTTATCATTAGTTTAGTCTTTGCTCGTAACTTTTTACGTATTTTATTTTTTTGCATATTAATTTATATGCAATTTTTTATATTTTGTTTACTTTTTCGTCTTGCTGTTAAAAATTAAACCTACAATATAACCAGCAAGCACGGCGGCAGCAATTCCTGCGGCGGTAGCAGTCAATCCCCCTGTAAATACTCCAAGTAGCCCCATAGTATTACCTGCATCAATAGCACCGTGTGCTAGACTTGCGCCAAAACCAATAATTGGTATTGTTATTCCTGAACCAGCAAATTCTTTTATAGGTTGAAAAAGCCCAAGGGCTTCGAGAGCAACACCAAGCAGTAAAAACGAAACCAAAATTCTAGCGCTAGTCATTTTGGTTGTAATTATCAAAATTTGTCCAATTAAACAAACAAGTCCACCAATAGCAAATACTTTAAGATACATTATAGGATCAAACATTATTATTTACTCCCTTCAATTTTAATAGAAACAGCATGAGCAATGCTAGGTATACTATTACCTTGCTGACTTGATACAGTACTCATAAGCGCACCCGTTGCAATGAAAAGAACACTTTTTAATTCATTATTCCGCATACGTGAATAAATGTAACTATTGAGAATACTAGCCCCGCAACCACAACCACTGCCACCCATAAAAGTTTTTTGAGTATTACTAAAAATCATTTGACCGCAATCGTTGTAATTATTCCCTATCTTGTAGCCGTTATATTCCATCAAATCCATTAGAATTTCACTACCCAACTTTCCCAAATCTCCTGTTAATATTAAATCGTAATCTTCAGGAGTTCTGCCTGTGTCATCAAGATGCGCTTTAAGCGTGCTCATTGCCGCTGGAGCCATAGCAGCCCCCATATTATTAGCATCTGTAACATTCCAGTCTACAACCTTGCCTATTGTAGCATTTTCTATATAAATATTACTCGTTGATGTATTTCCAAGAATCGTACACCCCGTCCCAGTAACTGTCCATTGAGATGTGGGCGGACGTTGTGTGCCTAGTTCCAAAGGAAAACGGAACTGCTTTTCTGCGCTACTAAAATGACTACCAGTTGCACATGCTGCATAACGCGCAAAACCACCATCAACATAACAAGACCCCATTATAAGAGATTCTGCCATTGTACTACACGCACCGAATAACCCAAGATAAGGTATATCTAGTTTACGAGCGGCAAAACTACTACTAATAATTTGATTCATTAAATCTCCCGCAAACAACGCATCAATTTCATCTTTATTGATTTTGGCATTGTTTATGGCTTCCGTTATAGCAAGTTTCAACATTTTGCTCTCAGCCGCTTCGTAACTTTTTTCACCAAATAGGTCATCTTCCAAAATTTTATCAAAAAATTTACCAAAATTGCCACGACCTTCCTTTGGACCTACAACAGAATAACTTCCTACTACTTTGGGTCTATTCCTAAAAAGCAATGTTTGTTTCCCTAATCTATTTAACATACTAACCTATCCTTATTCATGTTAATTTGCAATATTTAAAAATTTGTAGAAAAATGTAGTTTTTTAAATAAACAAATAAATTATTCCTACGACTATAGATGCAACCACCCCCGAAACAATAACGGGACCCGCTATTATAAACATCTTTGACATTAACCCAAAAACTAGCCCTTCACGTTTAAATTCAACCGCAGGACTAGCGATTGAATTACTAAAACCTGTGATAGGAATAATTGTACCAGCCCCAGCATAAGCGCCAATCCTATCAAATATACCAAGTCCTGTAAACAAAGCAGCCAATATAATTAAAGCAACTAGCGACCACGTAGCCGCATCTTGAGTAGTCATATAAGGGAAAAAATACAAGCATAAGTCCTTAATTAATTCCCCCAAACAACAAATTAGCCCCCCAACCCAAAAAGCATGAAATAATGATGGCCACGGCTTCGTTTTTGGCATTTTTGCTTCTACATAGGCATTGTAACGTTCATTTCTTTCTAATTCGTTCATTTTTCATCTCCATAAATATGAATTTTGACATTTTTTGAAAAAACAAACTAAAAATTTAAAATTTTATAAATAATTTATTTCTTTTTTAGCAAACTAACATAGAAAATCTAAAATGAGGTGAATTTTATGAAAAAAATACTAGCTCTTTCTTTAACTTTGGCGCTTGCTTCTACTTTTGCAGGGGTAAGCAGTTTACAAATGAATGAACAAAATGCGCTACGTGCGGATATTGATGAATTGCATCTTATAGCAACTACAGCAAATCCTGATAGCGAACAATTACAATTAAATGATAAATTTGTTATAAACAAAGATAATGATTACAAAATTCTTCCACGCAATGTTGACACTTATCGCGATAACTCAAATAATGATCAACAGAACGCGAACAATGCTCAAAATACACCAACGACTACACCAAACACAACAACTAACAATCAAAACAACAATACAACAAACATTGAGCAAAAAAATACGACCAATAATACTACCAATACACAGGCAAGACAAAATACAACAAGTTTCAACAATCAAAATAATTTGACAAAAACAAATAATCAAACAGGTAATTTAACAAATAACCAAACAAATAATATAAACAATGGCTTTAATTCTAACAATAATTTAAATAATGCCAATAACACAACTAATAACAATGGCACAATGAAAGATACAAACAACTTAAACAATACTGCAACTAACAACACTAATCAAAATAATCTATCAAACAATACACAAGGAACTTCTCCGTATGGAATCGGTAATGCGAACTCTGGCGTGTTACCCAACCAAGGCAATGGCAATAAAGTAGCAAACAACGCTAGCACTGGCAATCTTGATAGTATGGTTAGAACGAACAACATTGACACATATAAAAACAACACCAACACAAACATTGATGGTAATGTTTATAACAACAATGGTGCTATGTTAAATAATGGGATAAATAACGCAAATGGTATTAACAACAATACAACTACAAACCCCAACAATCTAATAAATAATGGAAACAACTCAACAGTTGCTCAAAATGGTACTAACACAACACAAAATAATTTAAACAATGGTAATAACAATACAAATCAACAAAACAGCGCTACACAAAACCCTACAAACAACAATCAAACTAATAATACAAATAAAACAACTAACAATACTCAAACCGTAAATGATATTCAAAATGAAATAACAGAACTCAATGACAGGCTCGCAGGGTTAAATGAAACTCTTAATACAAATATGGTTACCGCTCGCGAAAATATGGACAAAGTTATAAACAACACAGTACAACTTGAAGAAAATCAAATTAAATTAATCAATGGTTACTCACACGTACTTCAATGTATGAACAAAAAACTTGCAGAAAGCCACTTTGATTTAATTCACAGTGCTGGCAGGCTTGCCCTTGTTCAAAGTCTTCAAGGTAATGATGCTGACGTAAACCCAATTTATTTAGAAATGAGAGCGACACTATTGAGTAGAGAAATTTACTATAACTGTGCAAACGAAGCACTTGAATCATTAAATAAAATTTTTGAGCAAAATACTAATTCAACTCAATCTAACCAAAATGGGCAACAGAATGTAAACAACGAATTACAAACTCAGACAAAAAATACTCAGTCAACAGTTATGAATAATAACACAGCAAATACACAAAACAATAACCAAAATCAAGATAAAATTTCTTCCCTTAGAACACCTATTCAAAGCGATGCTCGTCAGCAAGACATAAATCTTACAAGACCTAATAAAGATGAAATCAAAAAACAATCATTAAATCAACCTATCGCAAAAATGCCAACTCACAAATCACAAGATTTGAAAAAAGGTATTGAATTTAAATCTCCATCAACCAACAGTACTTTCTCGTTTGAATAATAAAAAAGCCACCAAAAATGGCTTTTTTATTTATTTTTTATAGTACTATGCAACGCATAATACATTGCATAGTACTATAAAATATGCTAAATATAGTGCTAATTTATTTATAAAACTAATTTTGTAAGCAAAATAAAAACCGCATATCAGCGGTTTTATATTATATACTCCAATTGTTTATTACATCGTGAAGTGTGTCTTTATAGCTTTTAGCTTCAATATCATTTGATGCTATAATACTTATTTCTTTTATTACTTTATTGTTGTCAGTCAGTACAATTTTACCTACTACTTCATTTGTAGATATTGGTGCCGTTAATTTATTATATTCGTAATTTATAGCAATGTTACTATTCTCACCTTTTTTAGTTAGCACAAAGTAATCTTCTTGTGGCTTAAATACTGCTTCATTTTTTGCTTTGTTGATAACGGGAATGTTGTCTAGTGTTTGGGTTGAATCAATAAGTTTGACACTGTCATAATTTGCAAATCCCCAATTAAACATTTCTGTACAAGCGGCAAACCTGCTTTTGCTATCTTTTGCTCCAAGCACTACAGAAATTAATCTCATATCCCCTTTCTTTGCCGTAGCACTCATACAATATCCTGCTTCATTTGTTGAGCCAGTTTTACCAGCATCACAATTTGAATAACTGCGAAGCAATTTATTTGTATTTGCCATCTCGGTAATTCTTCCAGAAGGATGTTGAAAATCTTCCATCCAAATTTTACTTATTTCAAAGTATAAAGGATATTTTACAACTTCACGCATTACTAATGCTATATCATTAGCACACGAATAAGCATTTGCGCTTGGTAGCCCTGTACAATTTGTGTAATTGGTATTTTGGGCTCCTAATTCTTTTACTCTTTCGTTCATAAGCGCAACAAAACCATCTTCACTACCGCCCAATCTTTCTGCTATCATAACACTAGCATCATTTGCCGAACTTATAATAATTGCGTGCAGCAAGTTTTCTACAGTATAGTCAGAATTTGCATCAATAAAAACTTGTGAGCCGCCCATTCCGGCAGCATTCTCACTTGCTGTCAATACTTCGTCTAATTGCAATTCATCATTATCAATAGCTTCAAAAGTAAGCAACAATGTTGTAAGTTTTGTTACACTCGCTATAGGCAAATGTTCCGTTGAATTTGACTCACTTAAAATTTGTCCTGTCCCATAGTCCATAAGAACACTTGCCTTATAATTTTGGTCATCTAACGCGCTCACTCTGCTAAAAGGCATTAGTAATGGAACTATCAACGCAACAACTAATAGCCCCGCCATTAGCATAAAATTCTTTTTTACAATCATAATTAACTCCTTATAAAAGTTCTATAATTATGTTTTGTAATTTTATTAAAAATATGTAAGGACAAAAGTCCTTTAAGAAACTATGATTGCTGTAGCGAGCCACGGAATAAGCAACGATTCATATAAAATAGCAATGAAAAGTATTGTTCCTAATATATAAAAATATCTTTTATTCTCACATAAGAATGATTTACTAAAAATAGAACCCCCATAAATGCGCGAATTCATATTATAGCACATACAAACCGCACTAAAACTAATTAGACAAGCGAGTATTACAAAATGGCTTGGTATTATTATGAATATCACATTCAAAATGCCGCCCACATTAAAGAGAACTATTAGTAGCGCAGATGTCGCACCCACCACAAACCCACGGTAAACCAGAAATAGAACATTTAGGAAACACATAAATGGACGAATATTTGCAATCATTATTATTAATAATATGGCGATTAGACTAAACAGTCTTGCAAAAAATACCCCAAAGACTGAAATGTTCTTATTAATAAAACTGATAAATATCGAATCTGGTATATTGTCAATTGTCGCATCAGGTGCAATAGTGAAGCCTGTAATTAATCCTATTATAACACCCACAAGCGCAGCAATACCAAGTGAAATATACCACCATTTGTAATTTGATATATGCTCTGCTAATTCATAGCGCGCGGCGGAGCAATTCCTATAAAATGCATAAAATTTAGACATACATAATAGTATGCCTAAATTCAAAATTATATGAATTTGTCATTTCAAAAATATTTTCAAAAATATTTCAAAAATCGACAAAATTTTAAAATTTTAATGACGCTTTGAACTTTTCTTCTCTGTTGTAATTATATAATTTATTTGCTAAATAATAGATGAATTCCTTGGCCGTTGGGCATCTTGAAAAGTCGTCAAAAGAAATACCTGTTGCTTGCCTAATATTGTTTTTGCCCCTTCTTTTCCAAGCGGTATCAATCGACACTTTCATACACCTTGCGACACTTGCTGCTGTGGTATTGTAAGCAAAAGCAATCTTGTTGTAGATTGATTTACTAAATACACTGGGCTTGCATTTATTAATCAAAATTTCGTTTACACAATCTTTTATAAATTGCGTACCATTAGTGCTTACATTAAAACCTAAATCAACTAGCACCTTGTAAATTTGGTCATTGACGTTAGTCGTAAAAGGCTCCATAAACTCTTCATTTCGCTGAATATTTTGCAATTTTACCGTTATTTTACTAAAAAAATCACCAATTTCATCATAAGTTAAGTAATTATAGTTACTTGGCAAGTTTAATGAAAAATCAGGTTTTATATTGCCGATTACAAAAATCATTGGTACTGAAAACGATAAATCATCTTTGAAAATTTGTAAATATTTTTTATTTTTTTGATACTCCTGTAAATTAAAAATCAACATATCAGGCTTTGTGGTCAACACTCTCCCTATCAGTCTTCCAAAATCTATTTCATAATCAAGTCCTATATTATTTTGCGCACAAACCCCTTTTAATTCATAGTTACAATTTGCATTATCCTCTACATAATAAATAGCCATATATTTAGTCATTTAGAAGTTCTCCTTATTTTTTATTAACATTATTGTAACAAATGAATTTTGTTTTGTAAAACGATTTTTGTATATTTTTGTAAATTTTTAAATATTTTTGAAAACATATTAAAAAATATGCTGAAATTATTGATTCAGCATATTATCTATATATATTGCAAAGCCTTTTGTGGCATCATTTATAAACACGTGTGTTACAGCCCCAATTAACTTTCCGTCTTGTACAATAGGGCTACCACTCATACCTTGAACGATACCGCCAGTTGTTGCTATCAAATTGTTATCAGTTACTTTAAATACCATATTTTTTGGGCTCTGCGCACTTTGATAATTAGTCTTAATAATTTCTATATCATATGCTCGAATATGCTTGCCGTCAATGCTACTGTAAATTTGAGCCTTACCTGGATGAGCAGTCATTCTGCCACCAACTTCTATTAATTGTTTGTCTTTAAGTATGTTGCTTTCTAAATTCATATTACCAAACATTCCACTTTCACAATTCTTGTCTACGGTTCCCAAATCGGTTTTTGAACGGACAAAAACTCCGCGTAACTCACCCGGTGTGCCGCGAACCGCTTTTTTTACCCCAAGTACAGAACATTCGTGTAATTTGCCTTCTCCTACATCAAGTAGCGCACGGGTGTTTTGTTCCAAAATCGGATGCCCCAAAGCCCCAAAACGTCCAGTTTCAGGCTCAACAAAAGTCAAAGTTCCTATACCGCTCATACTTTCCTTTGCCCAAACACCTAGTTTATATTTGTGTGTAAGCACATCATAAGCAGGTTTTACCTTTGTTTCAATATTTTTACCATTTCTTACCAGTTTTACTGTTATAAATTTATCCGCATTTTCGTTGACTGTTTCGGTAAGTTTGGAAATACTATCTATTTCAGTTCCGTTTATGTATTTAATAATGTCGCCAGCCTCAATTTCGCTAGTATTCGCATTTTCATTCTTGGCTACTACAAGTATCCCATCACCTTGATAAGAAAAACCTAACGTATTACCACCTAAATAAACCTTTTTCCCTGTTTCTGCACTTACGGAATGTATTTTTAATGCATTAAAAAGCAAAAAGTCCACTTCTTGCGTGCTTTCATTATATTTTGTCGTTACCAAATCACCAAAATTATTGTAATTTTCGTCTTGATTAACATAAACTTCTTCATCAAAACTCATAATATCGCGAAAAGGTACAGTCCAGCATAATACAGCAAATGATACACACAAAAATAAAGACATAAAGAAAAAAATTTTATCTATTCGCATTTTCATCTCCTGTAAGACTAGTGTGCGAATTGATAAAATTTTTATGCCAAAATTTAGGCGGTAAAAATTGTTATTTCAAGCTACAGAGATATTTTAAAGCATTATTTTTGAGTTCTTGAGCGTGTGCAAGACCCAATTTTGAATTATTATCACCACCAGCAAGACGCGCAATTTCGCCGAGTTGCCCATCTGTATCTAATTTGACAAGAGTACTATTCGTTTTACCCGAATTTATTTGTTTTGTAATTCTAAAATGTGTGTCCGCAAAACTTGCAATAGTGGCTAAATGCGTAACTGTGATAATTTGCGCATAGCGTGCTAGCATTGCCATTTTTTGCCCAACAGCAAGACTAACTACCCCGCTGATACCGTTGTCAATTTCGTCAAATATCATAGTATCCACTGACTTTACACCGCCCATAACGATTTTGAAAGCCAGCATAAAACGCGACATTTCACCGCCAGAAATAACTTTTACTAACGGCTTTACGGGTTCACCTACATTTGCAGAAAACATAAACTCAACCGCGTCAGCACCATTTGCTTGCGGAGTAATAGTAGTAAATGCTACTTCAAATGTCGAATTCTTCATACCAAGTTCAGCAAGTTGCTCTAAAATAGCAGCGCTCAATTTTTTCGCGCCGTCTTGCCTAAATTCCGTAATTTTTGCGCATATTTCTGTAATTGCGCTTTCAATTTGACGCAAAGAAACAGAATACTCATCTAATAAATGTTCGGTATCCGCTAATTCATTAAGCCTGTTTCGACTCTGCTCTAAATATGCCAGCATTTCGCTAATATCCGAGCCGTATTTCCTTTTAAACGACTTGATAAGGTCAAGACGTGAGTCAACCGCATTGAAATCATACTCGTTAAACTCACATTCATCTAGTTTTTGCTCTAATGTGTCCGATATATCCGCCGCTTCAATTTGCAAACTGTCTATACGTTCTGCAACCGCTCCAAAATCGCTGTCAAAATCTTCAATACCATTTATTAGCCTTTTTGATGTATATGCATTATCACAAATACTATTTGGCATTTCACTAAACAACTCACGTACAGCGCGCAAAGTTTCAGCAATTTTTTGTGCATTTTCCATTTTCGCCTTTTTGGTCGCTAGTTCCTCTTCTTCGCCTTCTCGCAAGTCCGCTTTTTCTAATTCAGCAACTTGATATTCTAACATTTCGCGCTCACGTTCGCGTGAAAACTCATCACCGCCCAACCCTTTAATTTTATTGAGAATATCACGTTTTTGAGCGAGAAGTTCATTGAGTTTACTCTTCGCATTTTCAATAGTATTTCCTAAAAATTTATCTAAAAATTCAATATGTGTCGCATTATTTAGCAGCGCTTGATGTTCGTGTTGCCCATAAATATCTACTAAATGCCCAGTAAGTTTACGCAACATTGATAATGTAACAGTACAACCATTTACTTTGATATCCCCGCGCCCATCACTTGAAATTTTGCGCGTAATAATCAAAGTGTCGTCAGGCTCCAGCCCAAGCGCCTGCATTTCATCAAAAACGGCAGTATTATCCTTAATATCAAAAACTATTTCAATTCGCGCCGTATCACACCCCGTGCGCACACTTGCCTTGTCCGCTCTACCGCCGAGCGCAAGATTAATAGCCGAAATTAATACAGACTTACCCGCACCAGTTTCACCTGTAATTACATTCAATCCACTACCAAAATCAACTTTCATATTTTCAATTAATGCAAAATCACTAATTGCAATACTTTTAATCATATAGCACCCCGCTCAAATGTTCTAATTAATTATAGAACAAACGAACAGAAAAAGCAAACATTTTTAACCATTTTTTGTAAAATTTTCGAAAAAATGTTCGCATACAAAAAATACAGGCGTGGTTTACCTGTATTTTAACAATGATAAGTCCAAATATTTTAAGCAACTTGTTGCTTACGAGCAAATTTACCTAGCATAATGTAAATTTGATTTAAACTAAATCATCATAATTGTTGTCAACATCATCATTAGTTGCCTCATCTGATTCAATTTCACGGAATACCGCTTTAATTATCTTGCCGTTTACTTGCTCTTTGGTAAGATTAATACTCAAAGCAGTGCCGAATGTTTCGGTTTCGTCATTAGCATTTACCCAACCTACAAACTCATAGCCAGTATATGCCACAGCAATAAAAGTTACAGTGTCAGTGTCCGCACCGTTGGCTATATCGTTACCAACCATACGCACTTCACCGCCCGTACTTGCTGTTGCTACTGTACCCACTATACCTACTCCACCACTTGTTGGCGGTACTTGATATACAGGTTTTACGGTTGAAAGATTAAAGTTTATATCAATGCTATCGTATACGTCTTCTAATTCAATGACAAAAACATTTGACGTGTCTTTTGCTGTGTAGCGAACTTGTAGAGCACCACCCGCGCCAAAGATTTCCGCACGGTAGTATGTTGGGAATATCTCTGCACCGTCTATGGTGATTGAATGTACATACTGACTTGTAGCAGGGCGCATAATTACCAACTGCACACCTGATTCATTTTTGTACATTTCGATTGTCCCGCTACCACCCGAATAATCGGCTGTAATACTAGCGGTTGTCCCCACATAATGCCCGATTGTAACATTGTGTTGACCGTGTGGCAAATTCGTGAGTTCGATTACAACATTATTTTCATAAATATTGTGCGCGTAGTCTAATGCTCCGCTTGGAATCATTACTCTACCGCTACTATTATTCCCGAACAACCTTACCGTTACCCCGTCTATGGTAAACTGAATATTTTGATTTTGTGAGAATGTCGCCACAATTTCGGCGGTTGTATCAAAATATGTGTCGGGAGTGATACAATTATCTTGAATTACAAGGGTTGAATTGTTTGAAGAAAGATTAAATAACGATGTTGCGTTTCCTACTATTGTGCTATTTTGCGTCAAATTCGTAAGTATTACAATAACTTGATTATTGTTGCGATAACACTTGTATTGAGCGCCCGAAACGGTCGAGAAACTGCCTGGGGCAGTTTCCGCAATAGTTACAGAACTCCCATTTATTGTTATTGAATTTATGTAATATTTGTTGTTTGCGGTGTACGTAAATGCGTGTTGCGCACCAGAATTTTTGACGTAAAAAGCGGAGTTAGTGTCTAATTGCGCCCTATCGGTCGCGGCGCTCGCCAAGCTCGCGGAGATAGTATAGCCCGCTTCGCTGGCTAACTGATTTAAAGAGAGATGAGCGGCAGGACGGACGCCGCCCGCGCACGAAAACCCGAGAAGAAAAAAAAACGCGCCCGAGGAGAACCCCCGAGCAGACCAGCCGACTACAAAGAGCCGGAGCGCAGCCAGCAATATTGACTTGTACTTTTACCATCTAATGCAGTACTACTTGTATCCTTCCTATCATTAGCGGATGTTATCCCCCATAATCCACGGTCGTTATATGCTCCCGTCTGGTCTGGGGTATTAAATATTTCTACATGACTCGGTAACCAAAACTTATCACTATAAACACTACTGTCCCAACTCCAACCATTTGGATTTGCGTTTGCTTTACCACTGCCGCTATTAGCGTTTGTTCGCATGCCGTTTGTTATAGACCAATAACTTGTACTGCTATAATAAGCATTTTGTTGTGTGGCTTGCCAAGTGGCGCCCGCTTCACTAGGAGATTTTATTATAGCATTTAAGGTAGTAAACTTACCTGCTAATTTGCTATAAATATTCTTTGTAACTTCACGTATTAAAGAATTTGAATAGTTACCTGTTTTAGAGTAATTATTTGAACTTGTTTTCCAGCCACTATTTGAACTTGTTCCGTTATTAAAGTATTCACTTGTGTAACTATTAGCCATCCAAATTGTTAAATAGCCATTACGTAAATATGTAGCCTGCCAAATGATTGGCTTACTTGCATTTATAGTACCATTTGGATCCACATAATATCCCATTTGGAATACAAATGAGCCGCTGTTTCCTGTACGACTTGCAATTTGTGAAGATGTCAATGTAGTTGAACTTGTAATGCTAGTATATTGCAACTTTGTTAAAAATTTACTAACATTTTCCGCATTTAAAGAGCCGTCTGTATTAAATAAATTACCTATAGTAGCATCGGCTGATTGTGTAGTTGCATTTGCGTTGTTTAAGTGGTATACAATCAAGTATGCCCCCGTGCCGACAAGCGCGCCAAACATAAACACTACCGCTACTATAATACTTACTAGCCTTGCTTTTGCGCTTAACTGCATAACACCACCCCCTTCGCTATTTTAGAGCGGGTATTCTGTTGTTTCTCTCTTTCTTCTCTCCGCCCACTAGATAGACTCCTAGTCCTTATATAAGGCATTTGTTTTCTTCTCCTTTTATTTAGTATATAGTTATTTTAGCATTTTTTATGTAAATTAGTAAAATAAATTTGCACATTTTTACATTTTTTCCAAAAAATATTAAATAGAAAACAAAAAAGAGTGAATAAATCACTCTTTTATAATCTTCTATATATAAATATTACTTCTTAGGTTCGATGCGCTCCATACCGTTCATAAATGGGCGGAGCACTTCGGGTATTGTAACACTACCGTCTGCGTTTTGGAACTGCTCAACAATAGCGGGAATAATACGCGGTGTTGCAAGTCCACTACCGTTTAACATATGGATAAACTCGTTTTTACCGTCTTTTGTACGGTAACGGGTATTACTGCGACGTGGTTGATAACTGCGTCCATTACTTACACTACTTACTTCCTTATATATATTCATACTAGGTATCCAAACTTCAATATCATAAGTTCTGCACATAGTAGCGCTGATATCACCTGCAGCGAGTTTAGAGATTTGGAAGTGTAGCCCCAATTTCTCAACAAGTGTACGTGCCTTGTTTACCAATTCTTCAAACATAGCATCGCTTTGTTCGGGAGTGGTATAACCTATCATTTCCACTTTATTAAACTGGTGTCCGCGAATCATACCGCGTTCTTCGGCTCTGTAACTGCCTGCTTCTTGTCTAAAACAAGGTGAGTATGCGAACATACGGAAAGGCAGACTTTCTTCGGGAATAATCTCACCTGCATACAAATTAACCATAGCACTTTCGGCAGTTGGCAACAAGAATTGTTTTGCGCCGTCTTCACTGCCCGCTTTGTCTACATAATAGACTTCATCAGCAAATTTGGGGAACTGTCCGCTACCAAAACCGCATTTTTCATTGAGCATTTGAGTAGGAAGCACGAATTCATAACCGTCTTTTAGGTGTTCGCTAATGAAGAAATTGAGCAAAGCCCATTCAAGTTGAGCACCGACTCCCCTATATATCCAGAAACCGTTACCACTTAATTTTGCTGCGCGTTCGTAGTCTATAAGCCCAAGGCTTGTGCACAAATCAACGTGGTTTTTAGGTTCAAAATCAAACTTAGGTTTTTCACCAAATGTATAAATAGGTTGATTATTCTCTTTGCCACCCGCTACGATATCATCATCAGGCATATTTGGTAGCCCGTATTGAATATCCTGCCATTCGGTAGTCAAAGTATCGAGAAGTTGCTCTGCTTCCTTAATTTCATCACCCAAAATACGTGTTGAGTTGATAATTTCGTCAACTGGCTTCCCTTCTTTCTTTAACTGTGGCACAAGGGCTGAAGCCTTGTTGCGCTCTGCCTTTTTGTTCTCAATTTCGTTTAACAATTTACGGCGCTTTTCGTCTAATTCAAGAAAATACGCACTATCAAAGTCAAAACCACGTTTTGCGAGCGCTTGCTCGACCTTTTTGGGTTCGTTTCTTATTAAATTAATATCAATCATAGGATTTTCCTTTTAAAAATCTAACAAATTAATTATATCCTGTTTGTTTACAGCAGCCAAGAATAGATACAATCTAGGGCCTTTGCTCTTGCCAAGTAACAAGTTATATACAACTTCAAAAAATCTTTTTTGTCTTGCCTTGTCTTGCTCGCCGTTTAATTTTGGAATTTCGTAAAGTAATGCTTGCATTTCTTCAATTGTGTAATCTTTCGCTTTAATGCTGTCTTTTAATGTGCATATCCAGCCTTTTTCTTCGTCATTCAAGGTAGCATAATATTCTGTATTTTTGCTTTCCAATAGATTTGAAATTGATTCTGGCGAATAATTTTTTAGCCAATAACTAATTTTATTAAATCTCTCTTCAATTTGTTCACGTGTGCAAGTATCGCCAATTTTGTTGAGTAACGCAACCAGCATATCAAGGTCAAAGTTGACAATAGGCGCAAATGCTGCGATATTTTGGGCACTTACAGGGCAGTTGACAAAGTTAGGTCTGCAAGAAAGTGCCATTTCCATAATGCGATTTACTACTTCGTCCCCTTCGCCTGCTTTGTACTGTGCGTACATTCTATCAAATTCGTGATAAACACGCAAAACTTCTTCATCTAGGGAAATATCGAACTGTTTTTCAGGCAAGAAACGAGTATACAGCCACAAAACGATTTCAGGGCTATATACTTTGAGCATTTTCTGGGGAGTCATAACATTACCCTTACTACTACTCATCTTGCCGCTAGTACCCTTGATACCAACGAATTCGTAACCGCGATATACAGGAGCGCGCCCGCCATAGATTGCTGACACCATTTTAGTAGCAACTTGCGCGCTACCGCCTTCTGTACTGTGGTCCTTACCACCTGGTTCAAAGTTTACACCCTCAAAGGTCCAACGCATAGGCCAATCAACTTTCCACATTAATTTTGCGTTGTGTTGAGTGCGCAAGTCGATTGAACCTTTGTGTCCGCACTTACATTCATAATCAAGAACTGCCCCGTTTTCGTGGTCGGCTGTAATGTGTGTTGTGTCCTTTCCGCAGTGGTCGCAATAGATTTGTACAGGATAGAAAGCATCTCTGTCTGCATCGTTTGCTTCCTGCGTCTTAAAACTCATAAGCACGTCATAAACTTGTTTGCGTTTTTCTACTGCTTCAATCATTTTATCCGCATACAAACCACTTGTATAGCGGTCTGCTTGAAATAAGTGTTCGACTTCGACACCGAGTTCTGCCAATGCGTCAATAAATGGTTGCTGGAAATGTTTTGCCCAAGTACCGTGGCACCCAAATGGGTCTGGGATTTTGTCTAATGGCATACCAACATATTTATTTAAATCTTGGTCCAAATCTGCTGGGACTTTACGCAGTCTATCATAATTGTCCCAACTAAATATAAAGCGGACTTTTTTGCCTCTATCGCGGAGTGCTTTTACTACAAACCAAGTAGTAACCACCTCGCGTAAATTACCCATATGCACTTCACCACTTGGGCTAATACCGCTCGCGCAAGTATAAACTGTGGCACCGGGATAGGTATTAATTACCTGTTCTGCAATTTCATCTGCCCAATACATTTTTTCTTTTCTCCTAAAATAAAATTTGCCTTACGGCATTGTTAGATAATATTTTACCTTAAATATTAGATAAAGTCAAGGCAAAATTAGCCAAAAACCCCAATGTATACCTATGTTGATAATTGTGTGGATAATTATGTGGATATAATTTAACAGAAAACTCTTAACTTTTTTTGATTTTTATGTTATATTGAATTAATAACTTTTGAAAATCGGGGGTAAAAATATGGCAATGAATAGAAAAGAGTACACATCATTAGTCAAGATATATATGCTCTCATTCCTTTGCGCGCTGCCGCTTGTAATTGGGCTAGATATACTGATTAATGCTTATGTATCTTTGGCAGTGCTAATAGTGATTGATGTGATAATTTTTGTAATCTCGGGAGTTATTGGATATTTTATCGTTGAAGCACGCAAGAAAAACATTGCAAAAAAACGTGAAGAGTTTTTGGCGAACAAGAAGGAAGGCCAAGACAATCAGGAGTAATTTATGCCACAGAAAGAAGCAAGCAAGAAAAATGCTGCTGCACGCAGATTGCCTTACAATTTTGAAGCAGAGCAAGCAGTACTTGGGGCTGTATTAATCAGCCAAGAAGCACCATCGGTAATACTTACAGAACTTAGGAAAAATGATTTCTACACGCGTGAGCACCAGATTATTTTTGACACAATGCAGACGCTTTTTGTCAAGAAAAATCATACATATTTTGACCACATCATTTTGACAAGTGAACTTGAAAGTCAGGGTTTACTTGAAACGGTTGGCGGTGTGAGTTATCTCATTACCCTAACCAATGTGCTACCTAGTGCAACAAACTATCAATATTATGTTGATATTGTAAAACGTGATTCCACCCTACGCCAACTCATTGCTGCTGGTGGCGAAATAATTGAGAATGCGTACGCAAGTGATGACCGCGAGTCTGCTCTAGGTTTTGCTGAAAGTAAAATTTATGCGATTTCGCAGACTGCTGACCATTCGGCTTTGGAGCATATTAAAGGCAGTCTTGAAAAAGTCATAGAAGAATTTGAGTTATGTTTCCAAAACCCTGACGCAAAGCGCGGAGTTTTCACGGGTTACCCTGGACTTGACCACTGCACTAATGGTTTTCAAAAAGGCGAACTTATCATTCTTGCGGCACGTCCTGCGTTTGGTAAGTCTTCCCTTGCGCTTAACTTTGTGCAAAATATGGCGATTAAATACAATAAAACTTGCGCTATATTCAACCTTGAAATGTCAAAGGAAGATTTGGCGCGCAGAATGGCTGTAAGTATTGCAAAAGAGCATTGCCGTACTATTAGTATGGAAAAAGTCAAGCGCGGCGACCTAAATGAAGACGAGCAACGCAAATTTCGTCAAGCAATCAATCAACTTGCTGATACAAAAATTTATCTTGATGAAAGTGGTTATAACACCCCTGCTGAAATTAAGTCCAAATGTATGCGACTTAAAAATGACCCGTCCTGCGGGCTTGATTTTGTAATGATTGACTACCTACAACTTATGAGCAATGGCGGACGTAGTGAAGGACGTCAACAAGAAGTTAGTGATATTTCGAGAAATCTAAAACTTATGGCAAAGGAACTTGGGGTGCCTGTACTTGCCCTTTCACAACTTTCGCGTGGTGTCGAACAACGTACGTTTGGCGACCACAAACCGCAATTAAGCGACTTGCGTGAATCTGGTGCGATTGAGCAAGATGCCGATATTGTAATGTTTATTCACCGACCTAGCAATTATGCTGACGTCAACAAAGATGGAAGTCTTGACCCGACTCAAGTATTTTTGATTGTGGCAAAACATCGTAATGGTCCTTTGGCTGAAATTCCGCTTATTTGGGACGGCGCAACCACGACATTCCGCAGTACTGAAAAAGACGCAAACATTGCAAGTCTTGAAGCGACTGCTCCGCCACCAATTACACAAGAAAATCGCGCAGCATTTGAAAAAGTATCAAAAGAACTTGAGGCTGTTGGCAATGTTGATGATGGTATTTTTAATGCTCCACCTATCGATGAGATTCCGCCAGAAATTCCACCTGAATTACCTGACGATATACCACCTGCTGAACCACCTTTTGAGCCGACAGAGCCTGTGAATAACAATGCCCCAGCAGATGCAGATGACGATTTCGACCCTATCTTTTAATAAAAATATAAAAGTATTGGATATCAAACCAATACTTTTTATTTATCCTTCATATTAAACCTAACTTTTTGCGCATTTAAAATGAGTTTTATAGAACCGCGTTTTGCTTTACACAATGGACATTCGTCCCAAGGTTCTGTACCTGTTGCCATATAACCGCAATCGCCACAAATCCAAGTAACTGGTTCTTCCTTTTTGTAAAGTGTTTTATTTTTAAACTGATTATACAACTCGGTAAAAATTTCTTTGTGATACATTTCTACTTGCAACACGTCTTCGAAAAGTTGCGCGATTTCAGGAAAACCTTCTTCGCGTGCAGTTGCCGCAAATTCGGCATAAATATTGGCTTCATTTGCTTCATCTTCTGCTGCTAGACGCAAGTTGTCGCACAAATCCCACTTTTCACGGAATGGGAAACCTGCCACTATTTCGATATTATCAATCTGCTCGTCTTCCCCATCTTGAATAAATGTGTAAAACATTCTCGCGTGATTAAATTCTTGATATGCGATTTCGTCTATAATGTCGGCAATATTCTTATAATCATTATAACGTGCGCCATACTCAATAAATTCGTATCTTGTACGTGCCTGACACTCGCTAGCATAACTGCGCGCAAGATTTTCATAAGTTCTGCTTTCTTTTAATTTCATTGCTACACCTCCGTACGAGTAATTTTTGTTAAAAAAATTTTTTTATACCAAATTTTTACAATTATTAGACAATGTTAATTAAAATACATCTTGCAAATTTATAAATTGATGCTATAACTGTAATACTAACAAAAAGAAGCATAACTGCTTCTTTTATTTTTGCGGTACTCCTGTATAATTTGCGTAGTTATGAATTTTACTTCCGTCTGGCTCAATGACCACAGAATTTGCGGGTGCATATTTACTAATTAAACCTGCTGTATTAACTGGTGGGTTTACTGGATTAAGTTCCACTAAAATAGCATCAAGTCCAATTTTACAAATACATTGATATGGAATAAAGATATCTTCCCGTCCTTTAAACATCCCAGAACGAGTACCCGGTACTACAACCCCTAGAATTCGCGCACTATTTTGCTCAAAAATCAAATCTATAATATGCCCAAGTCTGCGACCGTCTGTAAGATTAACCACCACTTTTGAACGCAATTCACTGAAACTTATTTCCATAAATATCCACCGCAATCAAATAATATATATTAATATATGCCTTTGCGTTAATTTTGATAACAAAACAAAAAAAAGGGGCTTCCCCCTTCTCTAAACAAAAAACTTTTTAACAACACGCAAGGCATTTTTCTCTAATCGACTAACTTGCGCCTGACTGATACCAATTTCATCGCTTACTTCAACCTGAGTTTTGCCCATATAATAGCGCATTATTATTATGCGTTTTTCTCTTGGGGCAAGGCTTTTCAATGCGTCTTGAATGGACACATTATTAAGCCATTTTTCATCGCTATTACTTGCATCTGCTATATGATCCCCCAACTCCAAAGCATCGGGGTCATCAGAATACATAGGTTCTGAAAGCGACATTGGTTCTGAAATAGCATCAAGTGCACAAGCAACTTGCCTATATGGTGTATCAAGGTCAAGCGCAATTTCTTCTAGTGTAGGCTCACGCTGTAATGTTGCCCCCAACTTTTCGCGTGATTGAAGTGCTCTATAAGCAATATCTCTTAAAGACCTACTTACTCTAATAGCACTGTTATCACGCAAAAATCTACGAATTTCACCTATAATCATAGGTACTGCATAAGTGCTAAATTTTACATTTAGATTAATGTCAAAGTTATCAATCGCTTTAATTAGCCCCACACACCCTACTTGAAATAAATCGTCCATATTTTCCTTACGATTACTAAAACGTTGCACAACACTCAATACAAGTCGCATATTCCCATAAATAAATTGTTGTTTCGCATCTTCATCGCCCTGTTTGATTTTAAACATCAAATCGGCAAGTTCACTTGCATCAAATTTAGGTAAAGTTGACGTATCAACACCACAAATCACCACTTTGTTTGACATTTTTCCCTCCAAGGAAGAATTCAAACAATATTTTCGGCAAGTGATTAAACTTTTATACAACTAAATTAGTTTTGCAATATCTTTTTTCATTTTATGAAGAATTTTCTTTTCAATTCGGCTAATATAACTTTGAGAAATATTTAACATATCAGCGACTTGCTTTTGTGTGCGCTCCTGTTCTCCATTCAAACCAAAACGCATCGAAACTATTTGCTTTTCTCTAGCATCCAACTTATCTAGCACCTTATAGATAACATCTTTCTCCATAGATGTTTCCATATTTTTGAAAACTTCATCTGCATCAATACCTATAACATCACCGAGCAACAATTCATTCCCGTCCGAATCAAACGAAAGCGGCGAATCAAGCGATGTTTCTTTCTTCTGTTTGCTAACTTTACGCAAATGCATAAGTATTTCATTTTCTATACAACGAGAAGCATACGTAGCAAGTTTAATTTTCTTTGAAGAATTAAAAGTATTAACCGCTTTAATAAGACCTATTGAGCCTACTGAAATTAAGTCTTCCAAGTCTACACCTGTATTTTCAAATTTTTTTGAAATATACACAACCAAACGCAAATTGCGCTCTATTAGTTCTGCCTTAGCATTCTCGTCCCCGTTTTCAAGACGCATAAGACATTCTTGTTCTTCGTCAATGCTCATAGGACTTGGCAATGCTTCATTACTACATAAAAACAAAAGCATTTGCTCTTTTGATACATTTTCTTCAAGCCCTATAGCCTTTAAAAATATTTTCTTTAAAAAACCTAACATTTTACCGCCTCCAACAAATCATTTCCAATAATTGCCTGACAATCTCCGCATTTAACACGACCATTTGCAACACCTACACTTGCGTTTTGTTGTTTCCCATCTATAATCACATTAGCATCAAAAACGCACATTTTATAATTACCCCCAAGACTATTTACTGTTATAGTATCAATATTTGATAACCCTAAATTATCCGTTTTACCAAACATAAGTGCCATTCGCTCGTGAGTACTCAACCAAAAAGCAAGTTCTTTTTCTGGTAACACAATGACAGGCTTCCCAAATCGGTCTTTCAAAGTATTTCCCGTATCAATAAAACTTTTTATTTTTTTAACTTTATTTTTAATCTCCAAATTAATTACAACCGAATTCCCCCAAGTTTTCTTGTTTTTAAGTCCCCTAAGCAATCTAAAACACAAAGTCCCAAACATAAATACGCATACTAAAAGTGTCCCCAAAGGCAACGATGATACGTATCCTAGATACATAGAATCATAAATTTGTATTCCCATAAAAGTAAAAATAGCAATCAATGCTCCGCCGAACGCAAAAGTGTAGAGAGAAAAAATTAAAAAACGAGATAGTATTTTCTTAAAGGAAAAACAAGCTATAAAAGACATTACAAATGCTACACTAAATTTAAGTAATATAGCAAAAACACCTTCAAAAGTAATAAGCGGAGAAACTACAGCAAACCCAGCCCCAAATGCGCTTGCAAGCATTATACCCCACTTGCTAACGGGCTGATGCAACGTTTTGACAGCAAGAGTCATAAGCAAAGCATCAATTAAAAAATTGTCAAGCAACACATATTCAATAACAATTTCCATAACTCAAACTCCTAACACTATTTTAACTCAATCAATACAAATTTGCTGCTAAAAATAAAAGATATATTACACGAATGGTGCAATATATCTTGAAAATTTGTCGTTTTTAAATAAGTTAAAATTTAAAAAATAAAAAGAACTCTCAACGAGTCCTTTATTGAATAATCATTACTACCAAAGCAACCACAATAAATATCAAACCGATTACTTTTGTGGTAACCAAAATTGTGTCATCATTCGGTACATTGCTTGTCTTTCTTGCAGCACAAGCAATTCGTCTTGCAAGAACTGCAACAGCAATACCAATAGCACAAAGAATTATCCCAATGATAACATTAGCTTGTGAAAGTCTTTCTATAAGTGAAACCAACAATAAAGCAGTCGTCATAATAAATCCCCTTCTTTTTGTTACTCAATTTATTTTATCACCAAAATACTATTTTGTCAATATCTATGCTTTATCTTTTTGCTTATCTTCAACTTTAGTCGCTGTAGCTTCTTGTATCACATCTTCTGATTCAACTTCAACAGTCTCAGATGTGGTTTTTTCTATCTGTTGGTCACTTTCTTGTATTTTTGTTGCTGTTGCTTCTCTAACCACTTTATCATCTTTATTTTTGTTAAAAACTCGTTTGTAATTTAATACTATATATACGATTACACTCGCTACAATTATAATAAGTCCAGCATATAAAATATATAAATTCCAACCATTCATTGATTTTGCAAAGAAACACAACACAAGACCAATACTCATTACAAATGTGCCAAGCTTGCCTAAAAAGTTACTTGGTATAGTAATTTTACGCTTAAACAAGCATACACCTGTAATAATTAATGCTAAATCAATAGTAATTAAAGTTGCAACCAACCATACTGGAATAATGTCTACAACAGCAAATGCTATGAGGGTCGCCATTTTTAACAGTTTATCAGCTAGCGGGTCTAAAACTACACCATATTTAGTAATTTGGTTGGTTTTACGCGCAATTATTCCGTCAAGAACATCAGTAAAACTAGCTACCAAAAATACTATTAATGCACCTATATGATAATCGCTTGTTTCGAAAAAAAATACAATCAAAAATACAGGCACTAATAATAGCCTGATTAGAGATAATACATTAGGAATATTCCAAAACTTATTCATTAAATACACCAACTTTTTCTATTATTCTTTTGCAATTTGATAACATTATACCATAATTGTTCCAAAATTTGAAACGATTTAACAAAATTTCTAAAATTGGAATATTATATCATAAATGTTCAATTAGGAGGAAATTAATGAAAAATTTGGCATTTATGCTAGCATTATTACTTATTCCAACAATGATGTTTGCTGGTTGTGGCGAAACTAATAATGCTAGTAATAAAATCGTTGTCAGCGAAGTAACCCATAGTATTTTCTATGCCCCTTTGTATATTGCTATGAGTAATGGTTATTTTGCTGATGAAGGTCTTGAAATCGAACTTGTAAACGCAAATGGTAGTAACAATGTTATGACTGCTATAGTTTCAGGTAGCGCTACCATTGGACTCGCTGGACCTGAAACTGCTGTCTACACAGCACAACAAAGCGAAGGTTCTTCACCTAAAGTGTTTGGACAATTAACTGCCTGTGATGGTTCTTTCCTTGTCGGTCGTGAAGCAGATGTAGACTTTAGTATAGAAGATTTGCGTGGTAAAACTATTATTGCAGGCCGTCGAGGCGGTATGCCAGCAATGACACTAGAATATGCTCTAGCACAACAAGGTCTAATTGCTGGTAGAGATTACACTTTAAACCTTGATTATGACTTTGGAATGGTAGCAACTGTATTTGAATCAGGTATTGGTGATTATTGCACAATGTTTGAACCAGTAGCAAGTGAATACGAAGCAAGTGGACACGGTGCAATAGTAGCATCAATCGGCGAAATGGGCGGATATGTACCCTATACTGGTTTTATAGCAACTGAAGAATATCTTGATGAAAATGCTCTTCAAGCAGAATGCTTCTTGCGTGCTGTTTACCGTGGATATCTCTATCTTATGAATGCCCCAATTGATGATGTAGCGAATGCGCTTTCCAAACAATTTGCCGACAGCAGTATTGAAGGCATCAAAGCCGCAATCGAAAACTACAAACAACTTGATGCATTTGCATCTAGCCCCGTGATGACACAAGACGGGTATGAAAGACTTTGTGCGATTATAACTGCAGCAGGTCAACTTGAAGGCACGGTTGATTTTAACAAAGTAATAGACAACACTATTGCAGAAAAAGTCGTAAAGTACTTCCAATATGCTTAAAAATAAAAGTCCGTTAAAATAAACGGGCTTTTTATTATATCTTTCATTCTTAAAAATTATAAATATCTATAACTAAAATTGTTTAAAAGGCGCGCACATTTTTTACAAAAATTAAATAATTTCAAGTACTGTGTAACAATTTCAAAATTTTCTCAATATAATGGCAATGTAAGCTATAAATGGAAGGATAAAATGACAAAATCACATTTGTTGGAACTCAAAGACATTACTTTGAATTATCACACACTTAAAGATGAAACAAAGGCACTAGAGAATATAACTATGTATGTAGATACAAAAGAATTTATCTCTATAGTCGGTCCTAGTGGTTGTGGCAAAACAACCTTGCTTTCAATAATAGCGGGTATTTTAAAGCCAAGTGGTGGCACTGTTACTTTAAACGGGAAACCAATAAGTGAAACAAAAAACCAAATCGGTTATATGTTTCAAAGGGACCATTTGTTTGATTGGCGCACTGTACTACAAAACATTAAACTTGGTCTTGAAATTACACACAACAAGGACCCTAAAAACAATGAATATCTGCACGAGTTAATCAACAAATATGGTTTAAGCGAATTTATTGGTAAATATCCGCACCACCTTAGCGGTGGAATGCGGCAACGTGTTGCCTTAATTCGCACTCTGGTACTCCGTCCCGAAATTTTATTGCTTGACGAACCTTTTGGCGCTCTTGATTATCAAACGAGAAAAACCGTTATTCAAGACGTCAGCAGTATTATCACACGCGAACAAAAAACCAGTATTTTGGTTACCCACGATTTGAGCGAAGCGGCAAGCTTGTCAGACAGAATCATAGTTCTGTCAAAACGCCCAAGCGTAGTCAAAGCTGTATTTAAAACAAATCTGCGAAGCATTCCTAACATTGAAGAAAGGAAGCGAACAGATGAGTACAAACAGGTTGTTGACGACATCTGGAAGGAGTTGGAAAATTGAAAAAACAAATTAATTACTCAGACGAGCATAAACGTTTTCTAGCCCGAAACAAACGAAGGACTGCTCTTATACTTTGTTGTCAGTTTGGTATTTTAATTTTCATACTCGCACTTTGGGAACTTCTAGCCTACTTTGGCGCAATCAATACTTTGATTATGAGTTCCCCCAGCCGAATAATCGCAACAATAGGTTCTTTATACTCATCGGGAGAATTGTTCTACCATATCGGTATTACCCTATATGAAACCGTACTCGGCTTTGTCATTTCAATAGTTGCAGGGTATTTAATAGCAATCATTTTGTGGTGGAGTGATACATTACGAAAGATTTTAGACCCGTACATCGTAGTGTTAAACTCTCTCCCCAAAATTGCATTAGGTCCCGTCGTAATTATCTGGTTTGGTGCTGGTATGCAATCAATTATAGTAATATGTGTATTAATTACAATTATTATTGCTGTAATTTCAATGCTAAATGCTTTTCGCGAATGTGACCAAGATAAAATACTGCTAATGCGTTCAATGGGTGCAAACAAATTTCAAATCCTTACAAAACTTGTACTGCCCGCCAGTCTACCGCAATTTGTTTCCGTGCTAAAAATAAGTGTTGGTATGAGTTGGGTTGGTTCTATTATGGGAGAATATCTCATAAGTAGCGCCGGCCTCGGATATCTAATTGTTTACGGTAGTCAGGTGTTCAGACTTGATTTGGTAATGGCAAGTACACTAATTCTTTGCATACTTGCAGGAATTATGTATCTAGCTGTGGCACTACTTGAAAAATACGTCAACAAAAAACGTGGACTATAGCTTATCGAAAAAGAGCCTACTTTTAGGCTCTTTTTTGTGCTAACTCTTTCCTATATAATATATAGAAAGTTTAAAAAGTTAAACAAAATAAATACAAGTAAATACCTTTTATTTGGCTAACTCATCGTTTATTAATTTTGCATAGGGTTTGGCTAATACAGTTGTAAGATAACCATATCCCACCCCAAAACTTAAAGCTGCGATACCCAAACCGCCAAGTAATGCCCCTAATTCATCTATTAACTCATTCTCAACAAAATAGTTAAGCATTCCAATACAACCACCTACAACACCAATTTCAAGAGCAACACCCGCTAAACTTTTATAAGTGAAATCTTTTAAATTATCTTTTTTCATAATTGCCTTCTTTAGTTGTCATTTAATAAATTATCCAATCTTGATTTAACTTCTTTTGCACTTTCTTCACTATCTGTTACCACAAGCAAAGAATCATACCCCGTAACACAACCGAGTACTGATGAGATTGCGAGTTTGTCGACAACATTTGCTACTGCTTCGGTAGTACCCTTAATGGTTTTAACAAGTACTTGATTAAGAACCTGAGTAATAGACAATACGACATTTCTATAAATTTCATTTGTTTTAGAACTCAAATTCTTGTCTTCACTCTCTACAAAAGCATATCTATACTTTTTATTTTCGCCTGCAATTTTAAAAAGACAAAGTTCTTTGATATCGCGACTTATAGTTGCTTGTGTAACATTGAAACCTGCTTGTTTAAGAGCGGTTACTAACTCATCTTGTGTTTCAATTTCTTGTTTGTTAATTATTTCAATAATTTTAGATTGGCGAACACTTCTTGCCATAATTTACATCCTTTGCATTTTTATTCGTTTCTATTATACAACAAAATTTATAATTATGCAAGACTATTTTTGCATAATTATTCGTTTTTAAAATCTATAATTATGCAAAATAGAAATGAATAAATATACAAATCGAATTTTTGGCTTAAATAAAGGCTTTTTGCACCAGTAATTAATATTTATACATTACTTTTTTACAGACTTTTTGAATATAGACAAGCATCTACCCACCCTTAAAACTATATTTACAGAGTCATTCAATGCATAAGTTTTTCCTATTGCTTTCCCTAATATTGTAAGAGATGCAATTACAGAACTAATTATAATAGACATCAAGATATTGCTAAAATTAGGTAATAAATTTACTATTATTACAGAAATCGCAACTCCACCCGCCCCACTCAATATGCTACAAATATCGCCAATAACATCAGAGCAAACACACGAAACTTTGTCTGCATTTTTGACTAATTTCACAGCAATTTCTGCTCCGTGTACTCCTTTTTGTTGTAGTTGTAACAAAGGTTTGATATTACACGCAGTTATTGCTACACCTATTAAATCAAATAACACACTTGTCCCAATTAGCAAAAAAATGAGAATAAGCGCAAGTGCCAAGCTTGCGTGTGATAGTGTCAATTCTGATATTAAAGCAAACAAAACAGAAAGACACAACGAAGTAAAGAAAATTTGCACCAGCCAAATCTTGTTTGATTTTGGCTTCACTTTTAGCCCTATTACTATTTCTTTTTCGTCGTTGCGTCCTTTTGTATCTGACTTATTTTTATCCACACTATATTATATGGTTTATAACTTTAGAAAATACCTATTACAAAGGCTTTTCAACGAGCTTGCCAAGTTCTTCACGTAAAACCGTAACTTGTCCTTTGCTCTCATTTAATATTTCGTAACATTTCTTTGTGATATCTGCCCCCTCGCTAAACAACTTGTTTACTTCGTCAAGTTTAACATTGCCGCTTTCAAGTTTTGTTACTATTTCTTCTAATCTTTTTACTAATTCTTCAAAGGTCATTTTTATTTCTCCTGTTTATTAGTTACTACACAATCAATTTTTCCATCGGCAAGGTACATTGATATAGTATCATTTATACTGACAGCACTTGCACTTGATACAATTTGCCCATTTTTTTCAACCTGAGCATAACCCAGCCGCATTATTCTAATAGGGTTTAAAACTTCAAGTTTTTGCGCAAGCAAATCAAAATTATGTTCAATGTTTTTAATTGTAAGAGCCCCAATACTACTTAACCTGCTATTAAGGCTTGCGATATTAGCACTTTCCTGCTGCAAATACAATACTGTGCTATTTTCTGCCCTATTTATCAAATTATTAATTTTATCTTTTGCTGTTTGATAAAAGTTCTCTGTAAGTCTTAACAAACGCATAGCATTTGATTGCATAGAAGCCGATAACTTTACCAAATCAACTGACACTAGTTCTGCAGCAGCAGAAGGTGTTGGGGCGCGCAAATCTGCCACAAAATCGGCTATCGTAAAATCTGTTTCGTGTCCTACAGCACTTATAACGGGCTTATTTGCATTTGCAATAGCCATTGCCACACTTTCCGTATTAAAAGTGCTTAAATCTTCGGCAGAGCCACCACCACGTGCGACTATAATAACATCAACATTGGTTTTGTCAAGCGCCTCAATACCTGCTATAATTGTGCTTTCTGCCCCTATTCCTTGTACTTTGGCAGGGTAAAGAACAATATCAATCATAGGATTGCGCCTATGAGTAATGTCTATTATATCCTGAATTACTGCACCCGTTTCACTTGACACAACACCTACTCTACGAATATTTGCAGGTAGTGGTTTTTTCTTTGCTGAATCAAACAGCCCCATTGCTTCAAGTTTATTTTTCAGTTCAAGAAATTGCTTATATAAAGCGCCTTGCCCATAAGGTTCAATGCGCGTTACATTAAATGAAAATCTACCACCTTTGATATAGTAATTAGGTGAACCGCGCACAAGGACCATTTCGCCTTCCTTTGCCATATATTCGCCGCTCTTTAACCCGAACTTAACGCAGTTTAGCACAGCCCCTTCATCCTTGATGCTGAAATACACATTATTTCCCGAGTACGACACACCAGACACTTCGCCATATAACTGGATATTAAATAGTAATTCTTCTTGCAAAAAAATATTGTGCACATAAGTATTAAACTGGCTTACACTTATTATATTTTCATTCATTTGATAATTCCTTGTTTATCTTGCTAAGAATGCTATTCACAAAACCTGCGCCTTTGGGAGACGAATATTTTTTTGCTAAATTAATTGCTTCGTTTATAGCAACTTTGTTTGGAATATCATTGCAGTATTTCATTTCATAAGCGCCTAAAATAATTGCAGTTAAGTCAGTTAAGTACACTCTATCAAGTGTGTAACCTGAAAGGTTATTCTTTACCAATTCTTGCAACTCGGCAAGATTCGTCATCACCCCAGAAACTAACGACTTTACAAACTCCAAATCACTTTCTTTAATAGGCTTTCCGTCTAAAACGTCAAGTATGGTTTCGTTGTTACAGTCAACAGGTCTAAATTGATTTGAAAATAATACAAGATATGCAGTTTCTCTTGCTGTAGTTCTACTCATTATATCCTCCTTAAACAGCCAAAAACCCCAAAGATTTTGGGGTTTTTATTCAGGCTTTGCAAAAGCGACTCCCAAAACGTGAATATTAATTGCTTTCACAGGCATTTCGGTCATCGCAATAATATTATTTTTTATATTTTCCTGTACCCGACAAGCAACATCAGCAACATTATAGTTAGCATAGACATTGAGATAAACATCAATTACTAGACTATCCTTAATATTGGTTACCTTTACGCCTTCATAATAATTACTGCTAAATATCCTACCTAACGCAGAACCGCCAAAGTTAGCACATAATGAACTAACTCCGCTGATTTCCTTAGCCGCAATATTTATAATCGACAGTAGAATTGCCTTGTTATAACTGACTCTACCTTGTCCCGAGCCATTCATTTGCTCAAAAGCCATTTCTCTACTCCTAATAAAATACTAAATTTAGTATAACACAGCCGCGCTAGAATTTCAACTAATTAAAATGTAAAACCGCTAAAATTTAAATTTCCCAGCACTTCTCTACACATATATAACAAAATTCACAACATATTGTATCATTTTGTTGACACGTTATACAATATATTGTGAATTTCTTAATATAATATTATTCTACAGGAATAATTTTTATATTGTCGATTGATTTACTAGTTTGTTCCTGTACCACTTGTACGATTTGAGCGACTTGTGCATCAGTGAGTTCGGTTGCCTTTACCATAACGTTTACAAAATTATTTGACATTGATACAATTACGTCATCAAAACCTTTCGCCTTGATATTACCTTCAAGATACAATTCGCTTTCAATTTGAGCTGCTATATTTGCAAGAGCAGTTTGTGCAGATTCTTTTGCTTCGGCTGTGCTGCTAGCACTTTCCAAAATTGCAGTATAGTAAAGTTTTTCTTGGTCGCGTGCTGTATCACGTTCGGCTCTGTAACTTGTAAAGAAGTTTGCAGTCGTAACATTACCACCAGTATCTACAATGCCCTGACCGCTTTGATTAAGTGTGATATTCAAAAACCCTGTAAGCACAAGTAATCCCATCATTACACTCAGTACTATAATTTTCTTTTTCTTTGTAACCATTTTTATATCTCCTTTTAATTATTACCTTTTACAAAAATTTCGACTTGCGAACTTTGGACATTCAGCAATGCTTGCACGGCTTTTAGGATATCCAACTTTACTCGCACATCACCAGCACCGCTTGCAACGATTACTATTCCTTTGATGTCAGGCATTATTTCATAGAGTACCAGCGGTTCGCTACTTCCGTTTACATTAATAAGTATCGGCTCTTTGTTAGAAGTAGAAGACTCTGTTTTGTTGGTCGTACCGTTTGAAGTAGTATTTGAGGTGCTGCTACTCTGTTCATCATTCGAGTAAGCAAGTACTCTTTCAACTTCACCATCAAGCGTAACCATACATTGTACACTACCCGCCCCCGAGATTGCCGACAGCACATTATTAAGTTTTGTTTCCAATGTGTGAGCATATTCCTCAGTTGTCGTATACTTAGAAGTACCTACTGTCGTGGCTCGGGTATCATCGCCCGTAGGTATCAACCATATAGCGAGTACAACTACAGCGAGAAGTATCACCGCATAGACTTCAATATGTTTGACCTTTTTTAGTTTAGCAAGCCATTTAGATAAAAACTCATTATTAGCCATATACTATAATCCTTTCTTCATCTATATTTACCTGCTTTGATACCAACTCCTTTACTGCGGTATAATAATTAATATGCTGATTATTTTCATTTATGACTAAACCGCTTAAATCGACAAAAATATAATTTAATTTCATACCGTCTCCTTCAAAATTCGCGCTTATTTGTATTTTTGCTCCTTCGTATGTCTCATTTATATAATCTTCTAATTGTTGTTCAAATAAGTCTATGTTTTGCTCGTTTACATTATCTATAAAGTTTTGATTAACTGTATATTCATTTCCGCCAAAAAAACTGTTCCAGTCCCAATCACTGTTTATAAGTTTTGCAAGTGGCGTGATTATAACGACAACTATAAATATTGAATAAATACTTTTGATGTACTTGCTGACCTTACTATCAGGTAATACTAGTTCTATAATCACCAGTAAAAATACTACACCAACCACAGATAACAGATATGCACTAATATCACTCATATTACACCTATGCCACATTCGCTGTACAAAGTATTAATCCTACACTTACCATATACATAAACCCTACACCCGCAAGTATTACTATCAGCATATTCAAAAGTTTTGAGATTGTCATCAAGAAATCTGGTACTTTCGACTTTGTGAGCGGTTCAAGAATTGATGCTGTAAGTTTAAGCCCTAATGTAAATACTGCAATTTCTATTATAGGGAAAAGCACTGTTCCTGCCGCTAACACAACTCCTGCCATTCCTATAGCATTTTTAATCAATACACTACTTGCCATTACAAGGTTAAAACCATCAGAAAGATATCCTCCAAGAATTGGTATATAACTCTTTAAAGCAAATTTTGTTGCTCTTATTGACACACTATCAAAACTGCCCGCAACGATTCCGCCTATCATCATTGCTCCCATAAAGATACTAAAACATATACCAGCAACCCATTTAAATACACTTCTAAATAATGATTGGAACTTGTCCAATTTTACCGAATCGGTTAAGTGTCCTACAACAGCAAACACAAATGAGAATATAAACAGCGGTATTAGGAAGAATGTAAATATTTGGACTACAAGGTTACTAAGTATTGCAAGTGTTGGTTGGAATATCCCAACTGATACAGCACCGCCCACACTTGCAAGCAGTGTCAGTAATATGGGAAATAGCAAATCCATTTGACTTTTTAAGGTATTAACGCAATCTGTAGTCGCATTAAGGAGCGAAAATACACTTGCTGTTATTACTACTATAACGACACCGTAACAAACGAAATTAATTATCTTTCCAACAGAATCGCTGCCAACATCACTACGCATATTGCCTACAAGACTACACAACACAGTTACTGCGATAATGATACATAGTATAGGTATAAAGTCTACAAGTCCGCCAAGGAACGTATCAAGTAATGCTCCAAAAAACGAGCCATAATCCGTTCCAAAGTCTCCGTTTAATAATCTTGTTACCTTATCCCAAAAACTAGTTGTTCCAAAAAGATTTTTTCCGTCTTCGCCAAGGCTTGAAATTATTTCATCAAATGAGCCCAAGTCAATGTTGCCAAGTTGTCCATTGATTGTATCTTCCAGTTGTTGCTGCAACTCTTCGTTATTTGTACCGTCAGCACAAAAGATTGAGGGTATAAGGAAAGACAAAATGGATAGCAGTAGAAACACTAGTACTGAAATTTTTAAAACGTTTTTAAATTTTATCACGGCATAATACTCACAATTATATCAATTAAAGACTTGATAACAGGGATAGCCATCACAAATATCACAAGTTTGCCCGCAAGTAATATTTTGCTTGCCACTGCGTTATTGCCACTGTCAGCACATATATTAGCACTAAATTCAGTGAGATAGCCAATACCAATAATTTTTAGCAATATAACGAATAACTCACTATTGAGCCCCGTATTTTCCAGAATATACGAAAAAATACCAAATGCTTGTTCTAGTAAGTCAATTATGTAAAAGAAAATCAGTATTGAGCCAGCCACACCCACAAGAACAGCAAACTCGGGCTTGGTTTGTTTTACAACAGTTACAGCAACAATCACGACAAAAGCAAGCCCAATTACCTTAAGTAATTCAACCACCGCGCCCCCTAATACAAATAAAACAGATTTTGTACTGAACTAAATAATTCGCTAATCAAATCAATGACTATCAGTAATACAACTATCAAGCCCGCAAGTGTTGTAAGTGTTGCGATTTCGTCTTTACCCGCTTGTTTTAAAACCTGTGCCACTATTGCTACTACTATACCTATAGCTGCTATTTTAAAAATAATTTCAATACCCATTTTGTCCCCCTACAGAACTATAATAAAGAGTGCAAGCCCGCCCATAACACCGAGTCTTGCAGACATTGTTCCTTTCTTCTGCTCATCTTGAGTTCGTGTCAAATGTGTTGAAAGCGCTTCATTGGCTTGTTTTATTGATTGTAATTGTGTTGTGCTATCTATACGTCCAAGTTCTCGCATAAAATTAGCAATTAACTCCGCAGTATCTTTGTCTAAAAGTTTTTGTTCTTGTACATATTTTGTCAAATAACTAGATACGTCTTGAATATTGCTTAAATAATTTGTTATGAATTCTGTAAATTCTTTATGAAATGAGTCCTTTTTGCTCTCTAACAATACTGAAATCTTGTCTTGCGTAAACATTACGTTCGTTTCGACAAAGTCAAGAAAATTTTTGAAATCTTGTATAAACAACAATTTTTTTCTATATCCAGACGCAACATAAAACCCAACACAAGAACAAATACACAAAAGTATGCCACCGATTAAAACATTCACTTTTAACTCCTAGCCATAATACAGGCAAGTATAATTTTTATCCCAAACTCCTTCAAGTGTACCTTTGCCTTTTCTATTTGAAAGCACAACAAAGCGATCAAAAAGATTGTCTTTTAGCACTTCTTTAAATAATGGTTTTTTCTGTAAATCGTAGATATCTCTACTATGTGAAGTCGCTACAACCTTAACACCGCAACCTATAATATAATTAATTGCTTGTAAATCAGCCGATGTAATTAATTCATCTAGAATAATAGCATCTGGTGTCATAGTTCGTATACCATTAATTATGCCAAACTGCTTGTCTGCACCTGAATAAACATCTGTATATTTTCCTACATTAAGCCCTGGTTTCCCATTAATTACAGAAGCAATTTCATTTCTTTCATCTACGACAAGTAAATTACGCGAAATAAACTTATTACTTAATTGTGCTGCCAAATCGCGTATAAAAGTTGTTTTTCCTGCTCCTGGGGGCGCTAATACCAAAGTATTTAATATACCGTTTTCATTATGCAAAAAGGGAAGCGCTGTAAGGCTACAGTCCTTTATCTCGCGTGGTATTCTAATATTTAATGAACTAAAATTTTTAATTGTCTTGATAATACCATTATCAACAACTACTTCACCACAAATCCCAATACGAATCCCACCTTCAATGGTTATATAACCTTGTTTTAATTCTTCATTATGAGCATACACACTGCATTCACAAGCACGATAAACAATATCGTTTAATTCTTGAGCGGTCGCACATAAAGAGTCTTTATTACTGTCTGCAAGACCATTTTCACCTAAAAAATATCGCCCGCCATAATAAACTATTGTAGGAAAAGATACACGCAATCTTATTTCATTAAGCTTGTCCATTTGTAAAAAATCAAGAGCCCGTAAAAAACGTGCAGGTAAAATATCTTTTAGCATAACACCTCCTTTCGTTCTATTTTATTGAGAATGTCAACTGAATATGATAAAAAGAAAAAACAGACATAAAAATATCTGCTTTTAATTAATCAATAACGAAGTCTCCACCATTTCCTATCGGAGTATCACTCAACTCTCCTGTTAGGATATTAAAGTATTTGCCGTCTTTTGTTATTGTATAGCCGTTGTACTCAAAGTATCCTGCAAATGCACTGGCATTCGGGAATGTGCTAAAACCGTATTGGCTATATAGGTCTAAATTGCTTATATCTATATCTTGGTTTAAGTATACTTGTACACCTGCTAGGTGATTTTCAGAGAAGTTTGCCACATTCACAAACTCTAATAACTCACCTGCTGTGTTTATTGAGTAGTACTCTCTCTCAGGGGCTACTTCTAATACTGCATAGAAGTAATATGCGTTGTCCTTCACAAACTCAAATGTCTCAAATGGATTTGT
>CALWPB010000002.1 GCA_944383315.1 uncultured Clostridia bacterium
AGCAAAATTTCTTCGGCGCGTTCGGCTTTATTAAGTAAATTGCTTATCTTTTTTGCATCTCTTTTACTCATAATATTACACCTTTTTTTACACTCGTTCATATAAAATTTAGACAAAAAAATATTAATGCGGAATAGATTCTTTGCGGGTCGACACGTAGGGGGTGGCACTTAAAATAACCCAAATAATAATTTAAATTGGTCATTCTGAGACGGACATCGTAGCCTTACCCGCGAAGAATCTCATCCCTAATTCAAAATTCCTAATTCCTAATTCAAAATTCTAAAAAAGGAGTTTGTTATGAATTTTAATGACGAGCAACTACCTGATGAAAATAGTATTCGCCAAATGCAACGAAGTTATGCAGGCAATATACGTGCTTTGCAAAATGAAGAAAATGTCGACACCACCGCGCCACCAACCACAACAAGCCCGATAGCCACCGACAATGCCGAACTAAATGCAATCGCAAATAATATCGACTGGGAAACCAATCTAACATTGTTAAATAATTTACTTTCGCGTACGCAAAACCGCTGTATGCGTGGTTTTATCCGCGGGCTTATACCGTTGGACGAAAAGGATAGGGACGAAATAAATTCCTTTTATACCACCAACCGAATAAGGCGGAACCCTAGCATTATAGGGAATATGCCCAATATTTTTGGAGTGGCTCTGCGCGATTATATTCGCAATGAAGCAGAACTGTTAGACGGGCTTGTGCAACTATTATACACCGAAACGGACGAAGCCCGCAAAACCAGTATATACAATATCATCCGCCGTAGACTTGATGCGCTAGATACTTTGGCAAGTTTTTGGTCTAGTGGATTTTTTGCCTGAAATATTTTGCTTTAAATTTACTTTGTGCTATAATTTATTATTATGAAACTAACAGTTAATGATGATTTAATAGATTTAGCACAAGTTTTTGCCAAAAATAATGCCACACTTTACATAGTGGGCGGTTTTGTGCGTAATGCAATATTAGGCTTTTGCGAAACGGATATAGACGTTTGTAGCCGTTTGCTACCTGACGAAATTGAGCATATTTTGCCTGCTAAAAAGTACGCGGTAAAATTAATTAATGCCAAACTCGGCACCGTTCATATAACCGTGAAATCGACAGGGCAGGAGTATGAGCACACGACTTTCCGTGCCGAAGTATACAACGCAGGCGGTAACCATTCGCCCGAATCTGTGCGTTTTGTGGACGATATGGCACTTGACGCGAGCCGTAGAGATTTTACAGCAAACGCGATTTATTACGATATTTTGGGCGGGGAGTTCGTAGACTACTACAACGGTGTAACAGACGTTAAAGCGCACATTTTGCGCACAGTTGAGACCCCAGAATATGTTTTTTCTCGCGATGGCTTGCGCATACTCCGCTTAGTGCGAATTGCGAATGAACTAAATTTCACAATTGACGAACATACTTTTGCCGTTGCTCGTAAAATGACGGGGCAGTTGGCGGATATTTCGCAAGAACGTTTTAACAAGGAAATTGTAGCCGTTCTTTTTGCTGATTATAAATATGACTCAATAGAGAACCCCGCTGCGTATCTCAATGGTTTACGACAAATAGGGGAGCTAAACGCGTGGGAGTTTGTGTTACCTGAGTTTACCGAACTTGTTGGCGTGGAAAATGTCCGCAAATTGTACTCTAATACGTGGCAAAATCTCATAAATTCTGCACAACCCGTGCTGCGCATACCGGCTTTTGTCGCCGATATTTGCGCATATTTAAAACTCCCGATAACAAAAGAGTTAATTAATTCTATTTTGGGAGTAGGGGGAATAATGCTCAACAAACGCGAGTGCGACCGCCAATTCCGCGTGTTGTTTGCATTCTTCGAAATTTTGAAAGGCGATATATTTAGTGAAGAACGCGCCCGCGTTTTTATACAGGATATTTCAGCATACTCAACGCAAGTTTTTGGGCTCTGCGATTTGGCGCATATAGGGCAGAAATTGCAGAAAACTTATACTCTTATGCAAATTGACAAAGTACCTTTCAATCTCAAACAACTTAAAATTAATGGTAACGATATAGAAGCCGCTTATCCTGAAATTCCAAAACGCGAGTATGCCCAAATCTTGTCCTGTTTGCTTCACCGCTGCGCCATTATGCCCGAACTCAACCGCAATGACCTTCTCCTAAAAGAAACCGCCACCATCTACCGCGAACTACAAAATATACATTAAAAAGCACGCATCTGCGTGCTTTTTAAAATAGCCTAAAAGTCCCTTCAAAACGAATTACAAGTCCATCTTGCTTTGGTGGGACTTTGTGCGGTGGCTGACAAGGGCAGCTCCAGTCATTTGGGGGACAATATGGCCTATTTCCGCACGGACAGTTGCCACAGTGGTTTGGAATGGGCGGAATATATCCGCAATTACCAGAGTTGCCATAGTTTTTATATTTGTAGTAGCAAAATTTGCTGTCATCACAACAACACATAGTTTCACCTCCGAGCAAGCGTTTTTGCCTGCTTTTATTTTTGCAAAAATAATATAGAATTTCCGCTTTTGTTTAATTTTTTATTTTAAAATCGGTTCAAATTAATAAAAAGTTTGTATTAAAACAAATTTACTTTCTGTGTGTCCGTACTTCATAGCCATAATATTCATAAAATAGTAAAATTGTGAAAAAATAAGTATTATGAATTTTTATTCAAAATTTATGGCAAAACATTTGATTTAATTTGCGGCTTTTTATATAATTATAAAAAAGGAGTAGAAAGTGGGCTATTTCGATTATTTGGAAGAAAAGACGCAAGAAAAGCGTGAATTCCAGTATTTTGATGTTTGGGCGAAAGCGGGTACTTTTGTTGGTTTAGGTTCACTGCTTGTTACTATTGCTTCAATACTTGTTTTTGCGCTCGCTGTACCAGTGGGCGAAAATATCTGGTTTGACTTTTTGACAGGAGCGGGGCTTGTTATAGGTTGCGTGGGGGTAGCGCTCTCTGCAAAATCTGTCCAAATGGCGCGCAACATTAGGAAAACAACGCCGCTCGGTAAATTTGCGCTAATTTGGGGAATATTTGTAATACTAATTGACCTTGCGATTTTAGTCGCAAACACGTGGTTATATTTTGCTTGATTTAATTTACAAATATCTGGTATTGTGATATAATAAATACGTAAAAAAACGAGGTAGTAACTATGCAACAATTTGTTTTTCCCGCAATTTTATACAAAGATTTGGAAAATCGTGGTTATACAATAGTTTTTCACGATTTGAATATTTGCACTGAGGGTGTTACTGTAGAAGACGCATTCCTTCGCGCAAAAGATTTTTTGCAAGTTTATTGCAAATGTGCGATTGAATACAATGGCGAGGTCGAACAGGCGACCAAATATGCAGATGTCGAGACAGAACCTCAAAATATCGTTCTTCTTGTCGATGCAGAAATTAAAGATGAGAAAGGCGAGAATGTCAAACAACGTTTTAGTTTTGATATCTAGTCTTTCGTGCCTAGAAAGGAGGGCTTAAATATGATAGAAAAGATTTTTACCAATCAACAATCTATGGATCATATAGACTATGCTATTACTTGCGGCTTCGGGTTTGAAAAATTTATATTTGGCAAAGGAATGTACGGGAATCGCGTATCCCTTATGCGTCCTAAGGACCCAAAGAAATTATTTACTCAAGACAGTGATTTTAAGAATAGCGATTTCCACACGGTGGAAGGTATCAAATCTCTTGAACTTCCTCAAACTATATTGATTACAAGACAGAAACTTGAATTACCATTTACCGATAAAGAATGTATGCGCGACTTTTTGTCCAACTTTGACGCAGATTTTATGTCTTCATCAGACAAAGAAAGAGTACTTGATAAATGGTATAATAATGTAAGTAAGAAATTACTTGCCAACAAAATTGTAGATTTCAAACGTCTTAACAATTTTGTACTTGGTCACATTGTCCTTGATTTACCTATGAGTGTACAACAGCGCATTGCCGAATTTAGACAAAATCAAATTCTTGATTTACTTACACAAGATATAGTTACGGCAGAGTTTGCAAAGTCTAGACTTGACTTGTTGCCCAAATCAAAAGAAAAGTTGGTAGACTTAAAGCAAAAACTTATGACGCAACGTTCAATAGCAGAAAGTAAGAAAAAGCAAGAAGCGCAAGATGTAGTTGCAAAATACCATAATAGTATGACAAAAGCGCCCGAAAAGGCGGCAGTATAAGAAAGTGCAAAAGTCTGCACTTTTTTTAATTTTACTAATTAATTGCTAATGCAAGTTTCGCACCGAAATCCCACATCATTTTGCTAATTTATAACTCTGTATACTTTTAACATTTCTACATAAAATATAACAAAAACGGGGGCGAAAATGAAAACATTAAAATTCCCATTAATTGTTTTTTTATTTATGGTTTTGTTATTTTGTTTTAGTATGCCAGTACTTGCTCCCGCTAATGCAGATATAAGTGAAATAGTAGAAATGAATTTTGTATACAAAGATTTGTCTTTTAAATATACAACCGCACATTTAGATAATATTTCAAATTTTTATATTAAGTCAATAGCGCAAAAAAATGGACGTCTTGGTACACATTCGCAGCGCGGTGAATTATTGCGTAAAGTACTCGCGCTTGGTGTTGAACCACAGGTTGCTTTTAAATATTGTTTTAAAGGGCTAGAAGATGTTGTTTCTAAAATACAATCTCAAATTGATTGTGAACCCGTTGATGCTGAAATGACTTTCAATCCTAACAACGCACCGTACTTTTTCTTTAAACACGAAAAACCAGGGTATAAACTTGATATTTCTGCACTTGCAAATGAAATTGCTGACAATCTTGAACATTCTTCAAACTTTACCATAAATCTAAAACCTCAAGTTTTGCTACCCTCGGTATATTATGACGATTTGAAAGATTATGCAAATTTGCGTGGCAGTTTTTATACAAGTTTTAATGAAAACAATGCAAACCGTAAACACAATATAAGGCTTGCTATGAGTAAATTTAATGGTATGCGAATTGAGCGAAGCAAAGAATATTCTTTTAACGAAACAACGGGTAGGCGCACCGACGCAAATGGGTATAAACCTGCAAATATTATTGTTGATAAAAAATATGTCGAGGGCTATGGAGGCGGAGTTTGTCAAGCGAGTACTACACTTTACAATGCATTGTTACTTTCGGGGCTTGATATTCGTGAAGTGCATAGCCATTCGCTTGTTAGTGCGTATGTAAATATGGGGTTTGATGCTATGGTAAATTTCGGTACATCGGATTTGCGTTGGGCAAATAATACTAATACTGATATGTTTGTTCGCACATACGTTGCAGGGAATAAGGTAGGTGTCCAAATTTACGGTAAGCCTGATGATAGACCTTATACATATAAAAGAATTACCGAAGTAGAAGAAGAAATTGCTCCTCCAGCGGACGAAGTAATAATAGACAAAAAAGGCGAGTATTCAAACCTTGTAAATTATACTGATGAGGGTGCATATATTTCTGCGGCACACAAGGGATACAAGGTGCGCGCAATTCTCGAAAAATATGACGGTGAAACATTAATAGAACGTAAATTCTTACGTAGAGTACAATATCAAGCAACAAAGGGAGTAAAGGTAGTAGGAGCAAAAGAGCGCCCTGTTGTTCCCGAACCTATAACACAGCAAAATGACCTTGCTGCAGCCACTGTGGAATTTTGGAAAAGATTTACACAATTTTAAAGTATTTTGTTGGACATTCAAATCTAAATTCTGTATAATATACCTACATTAAAAGTGGGGTCATTATGTGGTGGGTCTGGTTGTTATATGCTCTCACACTTGTGATAGTAATCTTTGTTTCGAATAAAATAGGTGGCATCGTGGATGCGCTCGACAAAAAAACAAAATTGTCTGGCGCTTTTCTCGGTGCTGTGTTACTTGCGGGTGTTACAAGCCTTCCAGAGTTAGTTACAAGTTTAACAGCAGCAATAATGGGCGAACCCGATATGACTCAAGGCAACATCCTTGGCTCAAATGTGTTTGATATCGCGATTATTGGCTTGCTGTTAGTAATTTACTTTAAACGTATAAAGACGCGTAGTGTAAGCAAAGCAAATATAATTTTCGACTTTTTTGTATTTGCTATAACTGCTGCAATTTTGTTGCTTGCAATATTTAACGTTCAAATTGTTATTCCTTATATAAATATTAATATTCTTACCCCACTTATAATTGTTTTGTATATTGTAGCACTTTTTGCTACTCGTAAAAGTAGCGAGAATATTGAAGATGAAGAACAGGGAGCGACAAACAAGTTTGAAGAAAAGTCTGTAAAAACTCTTGCTTGGAGTTTTGTCGCTTACTCAGTTGTTTTAGTCGGTGTTTCAGTTGCATTGACTTTTCTTGCAGAATATTTGGCAGAACAATATGGATTAGCAAAAGGATTAGCGGGGGCTCTGTTCCTTGGTGTACCTACAAGTTTGCCTGAAATTATTTCAAGTTTTGCTTTGCTTCGTTATGGCAATTTCAATGCTGCATACGGAAATATTATAGGTTCGTGCCTATTTAATTATGCTGTGCTTGCTATTGCCGATATAGCATTTATTCACGGTACAGTATTTGTAACAGATTTGCAAACTATTATTCTTTCAGCGTGTCTGCTTGTGGCCACATCTTTTATGATTGTCCTAGGACTTGTAAAGCGAGGGAATAATAAGATAAAAAATACTCATTCTTTTCATATAATAATGGGTGCATTAATTCTTATTACGTATGTGGTATTTTTGATAATGTCTGCGTTATATTGTTAGCCTTAATTTTTGCCAAATTCTATCAACTTTTTTAAATTTATGCTTGACTTAAATACTTATGTTTGTTATAATACAAATCGTTACAAATGATTTTGTAGCGTTTTTCTATACACTTTGTATGGCCGAAAAGCCCTGTGCTTTCGGGAAACTTTTACAAAATCCAGACAAATCTGGTCGTGGAAAAACGGGCAATAGTGGTGTGTTGCTCGCAGTTCCAGAAGGACGCAAAAATTCAGCACATAATTATTCATTATTTATATGTGAGTTAAATTTTGTCGCCAAACCGTGATTTTAGGGTTGAAATCTCGGTAATTCTACAAGGAGGGAAATATGCCTACGATTAACCAGTTGGTTAGAAAGAGCCGTAAACAGCAAAAGCGTAAGACAAAGTCGCCGCTTTTGGACCAATGTCCACAGAAACGCGGTGTATGTTTTGCTGTTACAACAACGACTCCCAAGAAACCTAACTCTGCTTTGCGTAAGATTGCAAAGGTTCGTTTGAGTAACGGTAGTGAAAGTACGATGTACATTCCAGGCGAAGGACACAACCTTCAAGAACACTCAGTCGTACTCGTTCGCGGTGGTCGTGTAAAGGACCTTGTCGGTGTGCGTTACCACATAGTTCGTGGTGTACTTGATACCGCAGGTACAGCAAAGCGTAAACAGGGACGTAGTAAATACGGCACAAAGAAAGACAGTAAATAGTCTTTAACTCTACAAACTAAAAATATCTTAAAAGGAGAATAATTATGTCAAGACGTAATCAGGCACCTGTTCGCAGTGTTTTGCCCGATCCTGTTTACGGTAGTACAGTTGTACGTAAACTTATCAACCAAGTAATGCTTGATGGTAAGTTAAGTATCGCTGAGAAACTCGTTTACGATGCAATGAAAATTGCTTCAGAAAAGACAGGAGTAACTCCTATGGAAACATTGGAGAAGGCATTGGAGAACGCAAGTCCTGTAGTTGAAACCCGCGCACGTAAAGTGGGTGGTGCAACATATCAAGTACCTGTAGAAATTAGACCTGCTCGTCGTCAAACTCTTGCAATTAGATGGATTGTTGCCTTTGCAAAGAAACGTGGCGAACGTGGTATGGAGCACAAACTTGCAGGCGAACTTGTTGATGCGTTCAACAGCACAGGTGGTGCAATCAAACGTAAAGATGAAGTGCACCGTATGGCAGAAGCTAACAAGGCTTTTGCACACTTCAAGTGGTAATATTATAAGGAGAAACGATATATAATGGCAAGAACTACACCTTTGGATAAAATACGTAACATTGGTATTATGGCTCACATCGATGCAGGTAAGACAACAACTACCGAACGTATTTTGTATTATACAGGTATAACTCACAAATTAGGCGAAGTTCACGAAGGTCAAGCCACAATGGACTGGATGGTGCAAGAGCGCGAACGCGGTATTACTATAACTTCCGCAGCAACGACTTGCCATTGGAAAGACAACCAGATTAACATTATCGACACCCCAGGACACGTAGACTTTACTATCGAGGTAGAGCGCAGTCTTAAAGTTTTGGATGGTTCGGTAGCGGTATTTTGTGCACGTGGTGGTGTGCAACCTCAAAGTGAAACTGTTTGGAAACAAGCCAACAAATATGGTGTTCCACGTATCGCTTATGTGAATAAAATGGATATGAATGGCGCAGATTTCTTCCGTGTTATAGATATGATGAAATCACGCTTGCGCGCAAATGCTGTGCCGATTCAGTTGCCAATAGGACACGCTGACGATTTTAGAGGCGTAATTGACCTTGTTACTATGAAAGCAACAATTTACAAAGATGACGAAGGCAAGGATATGGAAGAAACAGATATTCCTGCTGAGTATGCGGAACAAGCAAAACAGTACCGCGCTCAACTCATCGAAGCAGTTGCTGAAATGGATGACGAGTTGCTCGAAAAATTCTTCGCTGGTGAAGAATTTACAGAAGAAGAAATTAAGAAAGGTATCCGCAAAGGAACTATTTCACTTCGTATGAATCCAGTTATTTGCGGTACAAGTTATAAAAATAAAGGTATTCAAAAATTGCTTGATGCAATTGTTGATTATCTTCCAAGTCCGCTTGACGTTCCAGCTATTAAGGGTGTATTGCCTAATGGTGAAGAAAGTGAACGTCACCCAAGTGATGACGAACCATTTAGCGCTCTTGCATTTAAGGTAGCAACAGACCCGTATGGTAAACTTACTTACTTCCGTGTATACAGCGGTAAGTTGGAGAGTGGTAGTTATGTTTACAACTCAACTAAGGGTAAGAAAGAACGCGTTGCAAGACTTATTCGTATGCACTCAAATGAACGTATCGAAATTAACGAAGTACGTACAGGAGATATCGCTGCAATAGTTGGTTTAAAAGACACTACAACTGGTGATACACTTTGTGATGAAGGTCATCCAATTATTCTTGAAAGTATTAACTTCCCAGACCCAGTTATTCGTATAGCTATTGAGCCAAAGACAAAGGCTGGTCAAGAAAAATTGGTTGCAGCATTGCTTAAATTTTCAGAAGAAGACCCATCATTCAAGACTTACACTGACCAAGAAACAGGTCAGACTATTATCGCGGGTATGGGTGAACTTCACCTCGATATTTACTGCGACAGATTGAAACGTGAATTCAATATTGATGCAAATATCGGTAAACCTCAGGTTGCTTACCGCGAGACAATTCGCAGTAAGACAAAACAAGAAGGCAAGTACATTCGTCAATCAGGTGGTAAAGGTCAGTACGGTCACTGTGTGATTGAAATGGAACCTCTGCCAGCAGGCTCAGGCTATGAGTTTGTAAACAAAATCGTTGGTGGTGCAATTCCAAAAGAATTTATCCCTGCCATTGACGAAGGTATTCGCGAAGCCGCTCAAAACGGCGTGCTTGCAGGTTACGAAATGGTTGACTTCCGCGTAACTCTTGTAGACGGTAGTTACCACGACGTAGACTCAAGCGAAATGGCATTTAAGATTGCAGGTAGTATGGCATTTAAGGAAGCAGCCAAGAATGCAAGCCCTGTTATCTTGGAGCCGATTATGAAGGTGCAAGTCATCGTTCCAGAAGAATATTTGGGCGATGTTATGGGCGATATTAACCGCAGACGCGGTCAGTTACGTGAAATGGAGAGCGAAGACGGTCAGCAGACTATCAACGCACTCGTTCCGTTGGCCGAAATGTTCGGTTATGCAACCGACTTGCGCAGCATCACTCAGGGTCGCGGTATATTTACTATGGATCTCGAGTGTTACTCGGAAGTGCCAAAATATGTTGCCGACAAAATTATCGGTCAACGCAACTCTGCCAATTAAAAAATTTTATTAAGGAGAATTTAAAAGATTATGGCAAAAGCAAAATTTGAAAGAAAGAAACCCCACTTTAACTTGGGTACAATCGGTCACATTGACCACGGTAAAACAACTTTGACTGCTGCTATTACTACAGTTTTGTCAAAGAAAGGTATGGCTGAAGCTCGCGACTATGCAGCTATCGACAACACTCCAGAAGAAAGAGCACGTGGTATTACTATTAACGCAGCACACGTAGAGTACGAAACAAACAAACGTCACTACGCACACGTTGACTGTCCAGGCCACGCTGCATACGTAAAGAATATGATTACTGGTGCTGCTCAGATGGACGGCGCAATTTTGGTAGTTGCTGCAAATGCTGGTGTTATGCCTCAGACTCGTGAGCACGTATTGCTTGCTCGTCAGGTAGGTGTTCCTGCAATTATCGTGTTTATTAACAAGGTAGACTTGCTTCCTGCTGCTGACCGCGCAGAACTTCTTGAACTTGTTGAAATGGAAATCCGTGACCTTCTTAACGAATACGGCTTCCCAGGCGACACTACTCCTATTATTTATGGTAGTGCAAAGGGTGCTCTTGACGCAGCAAATGCTGGTAATGTAGACGGTGAAGAATGCAAGTGTATTTTCGAACTTATGGATGCTTGTGACAACTACTTTGCTGACCCAGTTCGTGACACTGACAAACCATTCCTTATGCCAGTTGAAGACGTATTTACAATTACAGGTCGTGGTACTGTTGCTACAGGTCGTGTAGAACGTGGTACAGTAAAAGTAGGCGACACTGTAGAAATCGTTGGTATGGGTCCTACAAAGACAACAGTTATTACTGGTGTTGAAATGTTCAAGAAATTGCTTGACCAAGCAGAAGCTGGTGACAATATTGGTACATTGCTTCGTGGTATCGAGCGTAAGGACATTCAACGTGGTCAAGTACTTGCCGCTCCTAAGACAATTACTCCACACACAAAGTTCACTGCTCAAGTGTACATTTTGAAGAAAGAAGAAGGCGGACGTTCTACTCCATTCGTATCTGGTTATCGTCCTCAGTTCTACTTCCGTACAACTGACGTAACTGGTACAATTAAACTTCTTGGCGGTGTTGAAATGGTTATGCCAGGTGACAACGTAGAAATGGAAGTTGAATTAATTACTCCTATCGCTATCGAAGAAGGTCTTCGCTTCGCTATCCGTGAAGGTGGCCACACAGTAGGTAGTGGTGTTGTTACAAAGATTGAACAATAATTTAAACCTATATAAAGAATCTAGTTTTTACTAGGTTCTTTTTTTGTATTATAGTGATTTTATAAAATAGTAGAGAAATAAAAAATTGTTAAATTATTTTTTTGTTAATGTGATATAAGAACTTTATAAATTTGTATTTTTATGCAAAATTTTGTATAAATTTAAATTTGGGTATTGATTTTTTAAATTTAATTTGTTATACTAAATCTAAATTTAGACAAAAGGAGGTAATAAATATATGAACAGACAAACAAAATTAGACAAAAAGAAGGTAAATTATTATGAAAACGAGCAGAAAGGAAGGTGGCTCGCAGAATAAGATAAATATGTTTTCGTTTTTGATGAAGCAAAAACGATACTACATTCCGTATTTAATCACTAATATTATTAATACTGTAATAAGTTTTGCCGAAGTTTGGTTTATTTCGCAAAGTTTAGCTTATATTACGGCTGCTGATTATAATCAAGCAATTTTGTATTTAACTATCGGTTTAAGTTCAATGCTTGCTTGGCGCTTAATCTTTTACGGAGGCAACCTACTATATTATAAAATGTACAGTAATGTTTGTTACAGTGCAAAGACAACAATTAGTGGAAAAATGTTGCAATTTAGTTCTAGTACGTTCGATTTTGTACCTTCGGGCAAAATGGTACAGCGAATCGATGGCGATGTAGATACTTGGTTTACTAGACTTGATGATGCAATGGCATATATTCTAGATTTAACTTACAAACTTGCAATTCTCGTTTATATTTGTGTACTAAATTGGATTATTGGCTTGATTATTATTGCAGGTTTTATCCTAGTTGGTATTTTAAATGCAATACAAAACAAATATCAAAAAAAGTTTGACAATGCCGAATCTGATGCAAAAGAAAATAATATATCATTAATTAATGAAACTGTGCGCGGTGAAAAAGATATAAAAAGTTTAAAACTAGAACCCGTAATTGAGAAAAAATTAAATAAAACTATAAATGAACAAGAGAATGCAAAATATAAAAATAGAGTATTCCTTGACTCAACATTCAGTTTAAACAGAGTATTTTCAATACTTACTCAAGCAGCAATGCTGTTGGTTGCTATTTTTATGCTTCGCGATGGTGTACTTGCTGTAACATTATTTATGTTTATTTTTACAAATCGAGATACATTTGTAGATATTAGTTATGCATTTGCAAATATTCGTTCTGACTTTACCAAAATGAAAGTTGCATCTACTCGTATTAATGAACTTTTTGACGAGAGTAAATTTGCAACCGAAAAATTTGGCACAAAAGTGTTAAACGACTGCAAGGGGAAAATTGAGTTTAAAAACGTAAGTTTTTCATACAAACAAGATTTAGACAGTAAAAAAACTGAGCCAAAGAAGATTTTAGACAAAGTTTCATTTACGATTGAACCAAATAGCACTGTGGCTTTTGTAGGTCGTAGCGGTAGCGGTAAAACAACAATTATGAATTTGATTGCCAAAATGCTTGATGCTGATAGTGGCAAAGTATTGCTTGACGGAGTTGATGTACAAGACTTAACAAAAGACAGTATCCGCAATAATATTGCTATGGTAAATCAATTTTCATACATTTTTGATATGACGATTCGCGAAAATTTACTTATGGCAAACGGACAAGCTACAGAAAGCGAACTTTGGGATGCGTTAGACAAAGCAAGTCTTAGCGAGTTTGTGAAAGGACTCCCCAAGGGTATTGACACAAAAGTAGGGGAAGGCGGGGTGAAACTTTCAGGCGGTCAACGTCAAAGATTGTCTATCGCTCGCGCGTTCTTAAAAAACAGTAAAATTATTTTGTTTGACGAAAGTACAAGTTCGTTGGATAATTTCGCACAAAATGATATCAAGCACAGCATTGACAGTCTTAGCGGAGAACGTACAGTTGTTATTGTTGCACACCGTTTGAGTACAATCAAAAATGCAGAGAAAATCTTCTTCGTAAAAGACGGCAAAATCAATGACATAGGCACTTTTGATGAACTTTTCAGCCGCAACGAAGAATTTCGCAATATGTTTCTTGTTGAACAAATCTAACACAAAAAGTAGTATAATTAGCCGAAAATATTATATTTCAGCAAGGAAACATTACATAATGTAAATTTAAATGCCGATTTACAAAAAATAGGAATAAAAAATATTTATATCATTTTAAATTAATCAAACTGTTTATTAAAAATAGGAGTATGCGCATTTGTTTAGATATAATTTTGCGTCATTTATTTAATAAAATAGGAGTAAAAAATTACTTATTCTCGCGACCACAATAAAAAACGTGTATTAATTTACACGTTTTAATTTTTTTGTTTTATTTATATTTATTCATCAGTTAGCCCCAATAAGTAATCAGTAGTAACTCCAAAATATTGAGCCAATTTTACAATGTAATTTGCCTTTGGCTCATTAATTTCTTGCTCCCAGTAAATTATGGCGTGCTTATCCACTCCAATTTCATTAGCAAGTTTTTGCAGGCTCAAACCTTTTTCAAGCCTTAATTCTTTAATGCGTTTTCCTATAATCATAGTTATATTATATGAGAAATCTCACCAAAATACTTGACAAGTGAGAAATCTCACCGTATAATATACTAAACCACAAAGGAGAAAGTTATGGAAAAGCAAGAAAGTAATTTTGATTTAAAAATTTTGTACAAAGTAGGCTTGTTATTGTTTGCGGTTGCTTTGTAGGCACTGCTATTTTATCAGTTCGCTAAGTCTCACTATAAAAATAGCAGTACAGTTTTCCATACCTACTTAAAAGCGATGCACTTTTGGTTGATTGTAACACTTGAAAGCGGCAAACATCAGTTTACCATTTGCGCTCAACTAAACCCGCATTGCAAAAGTGCGGTTGCTTTGTAGACACTGCTATTTTATCAGTTCGCTAAGGCGAACCGCTAAACTAGCAGTACAGTTTTCCATACCTACTTAAAAGCGATGCACTTTTGGTTGATTGTAACACTTGAAAGCACCAAACATCAGTTTACCATTTGCGTTCAACTAAAACCGCATTGCAAAAGTGCGGTTGCTTTGTAGGCACTGCTATTTTATCAGTTCGCTAAGGCGAACCGCTAAACTAGCAGTACACCCCATTAAGGGGTTGTTTCCCATTCCTACAAAGCCCATCATATTCACGTGGGCGGGGACAGAACTACTACCAGCAAATTGCGCATCGCAATGCATTCTGCCCATAGTGTCTGTTAAGCCATAACTTGCAGGACCCGCAGCCAAATTGTCTGGGTGTAAGGTTCTACCTGTACCGCCACCGCTGGCTATTGAGAAGTAGGGGAGCCCTTGATTAATTCGCATTTTTTTATAAATACCAGCCACAGGGTGCTGAAACCTTGTAGGGTTGGTAGAATTACCTGTAATAGAAATATCAACCTGCTCGTAATTACAAATTGCCACACCTTCGTTGACACTCAAAGCACCGTACACACGTACATTACTACGGTCGCCCGAACCGAATTTGCGTTCACCTTTAATTATCAGTTTATCGCGATTATAGTCATAATCAGTTTGCACATAGGTAAATCCGCCAATACGACTGATGATGTATGCTGCATCTTTGCCAAGACCATTTATTATTATTTTGAGCGGGGTAGAACGAACGTGGTTTACACTTGTTGCAAGTGCAATCGCGCCTTCACTTGCAGCAAAAGATTCGTGTCCTGCGATAAAGCAAAAACATTTTGTGTTGTCGTCAAGAAGTGTTGCCGCCAAATTTCCGTGTCCGAGTCCAACTTCACGACGTGCAGCCACCGAACCAGGTATACAAAAGGCTTGCAGCGCTTCGCCAAGTAATAGAGCAATTTGTTTAGGTTCGGTAGTGTGCGTTTTTACTGCAAGGGCAGTCCCAATTCGAAAAGCCCATACCGCGTTATCAAAAACAATAGGTTGTACTTTTTTTACAAAGTCTTCACAATTTAACACACTTTCCGCGAGAGAATATGCTTCTTCAATGGAAGATATGCCGTATTTTTTGAGTACTGAACGAATACCGTCAGCGCGCTCACTATATCCAGTAAAATATTTTTCTGTCATATATTTTCCTCCATTGTGTCAATGTATTTTTTACCTTCGTCAAATCGTCCGTAAGTTCCACTTGATTTTAACAAAGCGTCCTTTGCATCAAGACCAGAGCGAATATTTTTGAGTAATCTCGGCAAATTTACATATTCATAGCCGATGATTTCATCATTTTCATCAAGTGCTAGACGGGTAATATAACCTTCGGTCGTGTTGTAATAGCGCACGCCCGATTTTTCATTGCTGTATACAGTACCAACTCGACTGTGATGAGTCGAGCCAAGTTCTTCAACACCTGCGCCAACAGACAAACCGCCGATTGAAAACGCACTTTGGCTGCGACCATAGGCGAGTTGCTGAAAAATATCTTTCATAGCATCATTTATAGCATCACAAACTAGGTCAGTGTTGAGTGCTTCCAAAAGTGTCAAACCTACCAAAATTTCACCAGCCATACACGCACTGTGCGTCATTCCACTGCAACCAACCGTTTCGACCAACGCTTCTTTTATAATGCCGTTTTTAACGTTTAATGTAAGTTTGCATACACCTTGACGTGGTGCGCATTTGCCGCAACCGTGGCTAAAACCGCTAATTTGTGTGATGCCTTTTATTTGTGTAAATTCGCCTTCCTGCGGAATTGGAGCGGGCCCAGAATGTGGGCAAGAATTAACTTTGTAGCAATCGTTAATTTTCATTTTTTCCCCTTTTGTAGCGCAAAAGCAAGCGCAAAGTATTAAAATAAGTATACCACAAATTCAATATTTTCAAAAACTATATAGCGATACTTTTTTAATTTTTTTGATTTTCTTAAATGTTGACAATATAATTAATGCGTGATAAAATATTATTTATAATAAAACAAAGGAAAGTTAATTATGTTTATAGAAAGATTGAGCAAACAAGATTGGGAAGAATACGCAAAGGATGTTATTTGCGGGGAAAACTATAATATTGCAAGCAATATTTATATAGAAAATGAAACAGATAAAATGGGCAATGTTGAGTCAACATATCTTAATTTTATTGCTGTGGGTGAGCAAATGGATGATGAATATCCTGTTGATATGGTGGTAACAGATTTTGAAAACGATATGGACCACAAAAAATTTTTTATCAATAAGTTTGGTTTAAGTTATATTCACGGCTACAAACGTTATTTAAAAACTCTTGATATCAGCGATAAAGAAAAGAATAAATTGTTTAAAGATTGTAATACATATTATAACGAAATAACACACAGCCCCAACGACCACCAAACTCAAAAATCACTTGATGATTATACTGATGTAATGGTGCGTTAAAATAATATGATTATAACGATAGTTTAATATTAAAATTATGAAAGAACGGTATAAATCCGTTTCTTTTTATTTAATTACAAAATTACGTAAAATTTAAAAAAATTTAGAAAAAAGTGTTGACAAACATAATTTCTTGTGTTATTATAATTACGTATTTACGTAAATACATAATAAAAAAGAGGTGAAAATTATGAAAAATTTTGAAGAAAGATTAACTGAATTAGAGCAAAGTATTGCGAAACTTACACAAAAAATAGCAGAAAATGCAGGAAATGACACAAAAAGTAGCACAGCAAAAGAAACAAGCCTAAATGACTTAAAGGAAAAGACTTATCAAAACGTAGACAAAATACTAAACGAAAAGCAAGACGTACTTGTAATGGGGTATTTCAAAAATGATAGCGTTACATCGCGCTTTTCATTGTGTTCTTCGGTCGACAAGATAAAGAAAATTGATTCATTTGAAGCAGAAAAATTGTTGAGCGTGCTTGCAAATCAAGACAGAATTGAGATTATTAAATTATTGCTAAATCACAGCGCGACATCTACCGAAATTATGGAAAAATGCGGTTTTGAAACAACGGGCAAGTTTTATCACCACATCAATATGCTAATGAATCTCAACATTATTAAAAAAGTGAGCGATGGCTTGTACGTACTAGATGCTAAAAGAGTGGGGTATGTAATTCCAATTCTAGCCTGTGTAGGTTATATTTCAGTCAACAACAATTAAATAAAAGGAGCGCAATAGCACTTTTGCTTGCCGCTCCTTTTTGCTTGATTTAAAAGTATATTTGTGCTATAATCAAAACATTACAAAACAAAGGAAGGGCTAAAATGAACGTTTTTAATGAAATGAAAGAACGCGGGCTAATTTACCAAACTATTTACGAAGATGAAATGAAAGAACTTTTAGAAAAAGAACGCGTAGTTTGTTATTGCGGATTTGACCCTACGGCAGACAGTTTGCACGTGGGACATTTGGCATCTATTTTGCAGTTGATACGTATGCAACGTGCAGGACACACACCTATTGCTCTAATTGGCGGAGCAACGGGAAGAATTGGCGACCCAACAGGGCGAAACGATATGCGTCCAATGATTACGCAAGAACAAAGAGATGAGAACGTACGCAAAATAAAAGAGCAACTGGAAGGCTTTTTTGATAAAAATGTACCAAACAAGTTGGTTGTGGTAAATAATGACGATTGGATAAGCAAATTAAGTTATGTTGAATTTTTAAATATTGTAGGGCTCAATATGAGTGTGAACAAAATGTTGAGTTCGGGTTGCTTTGAGCAGCGTATGGAAAATGGACTTAGTTTCCTTGAATTTAACTATATGCCTATGCAAGCATATGACTTTTGGTACTTGTTCAAAAATTATGATTGCAAAATTGAATTAGGCGGGAGTGACCAATGGGCAAATATCTTGGCAGGTGCCGAACTTATTCGCAAAAAAGAAAACAAGCCCGTATATTGTATGACTACACCTTTGCTTACAAAAGCAGATGGTACAAAAATGGGTAAGTCCTCAGGTGGAGCAGTTTGGCTTGACCGCGAAAAATTTAGCGACTATGATTTCTTCCAGTATTTCCGTAATATAGAAGACAGCAAGGTCGAAGAAGTTTTCCGCATTCTTACACTTTTACCACTTGACGAGATAAAAGAAATTTGTGCAGGAACAGGAAAAGCGCTCAATCAAGCAAAAGAACGTTTGGCATACGAAGTAACAAAACTTGTGCGTGGTGAAGAAAGTGCTCGTACTGCTATGACACAAGCCCGTGCAGCATTTGGCGGAGATGTAGCTGAAATGCCCGAAGTCGAGTTAAGCAAAGAAAACTTAAATATCATTGATTGTCTTGTAGCACTTGAATTCGCTACTTCACGCGGCGATGCCAAAAAATTAGTGCAGGGCGGTGGTGTAAAGGTTAATGACGAAACAGTTACCAGCCTAGACTACACTTGCCCAACAACTGATTTTGTGCTTAAAAAAGGCAAAAAGAATATTGTTAAGGTCAATATAAAGTAATGAAATATCAGTCTATTTTACAAGGTAAGACTTACACAAGCGAGATTGTAATCAACAAATCTCGCTTTTTGGGTTTTGCTAGGTTTGTAGAGCAGCAGGACGAGGCGGAAAATTTTTTAAAAGATTTGCGCTTACAGTATAGCGATGCGCGTCATATTTGTTATGCGTATAAATTACTTAATACTGCAAAACAGAGCGATGACGGAGAGCCAAGCGGCACAGCAGGTAAGCCAATTTTAAATATAATAGAAAAGAAAGGTTTGCAAAATATTATAATCGTTGTTGTTCGCTATTTCGGCGGCATCAAGTTGGGTGCAGGTGGACTATTGCGTGCATATTCAAATACGGCAACCACCACACTTGACAGTGCAAAAATTGTCGAGTACGAAAACGCAATTAAGTATAGACTTATGTTGCCTTATAGTGATTACGAAAATTTTTTAAGTAAAATAAAAAATCGCAAAATCAAAATATTATCCAGCAATTTTGAAAATGGGGTACAACTTGAATTAGTTGCGGCAGAGAATGAAAAAATAGAAAATGCCACAATAATAGGTGATACCACAATGTGCTTTGAGGAGGGGAAATGAGTACTATAACCGATATAAAGCAAGCAAAAGGCAGCAAAAAGCGCCTTCATATATATATTGATGACGAATATACTTGCACGGTTGACGATTTTACAGCCTTTAAGAACAAACTAAAAGTTGGCAGTGAAATTGACAAGCACGAACTTGAAGATATAATCGCCGAAAGTGAGATAACTAGCGGTTTTGAGCGCGCTGTTGATTTGATTTCAAATACCCCAAAGACAAAAAAACAAGTAGCAGATTATTTACGTCAAAAGGGTTATATGCCAAAAACCGTTCGTGCAGTAGTAGATAAATTGCTTGAATATCATTACATAAATGACGAAAGTTACGCACGGATGTATATTGAATCTAATATAGCGCGTTACGGACGTAAAAAACTTCGCTTTAATCTTGAATTGCGTGGTATAGATAAGCAAATAATTGACGATGCTTTGGATAGTATTGAAGTGCCTGAAAGTGCAATTTTTGATATGGCAAAAAAATATATGCGGGGACGTGAACCAACTCGCGAAAATATTGATAAACTATGTAGACATTTGGCGAGTAAGGGTTTTTCGTGGAATGATATTAGCCCCGTGATTAGCAAATTTAGGAGTAACGACGATTATGAAAGTTGGGATTGATGCGGTAGATATTGATCGTTTTAAAGAGAAAGTAAATGACAAATCTTTTTGGAAGCGCATATATACTGCGCGCGAGCAGGCACATATAGAGGAGTTTTCAAATTTAGCAGGGGTAGCGGAACGAATGGCTGGCAAGTTTGCAGCAAAAGAAGCAGTAGTCAAAATGTTAGGAACGGGCATAGACAAGGGGATAAAATGGACAGATATTGAGATTTTGCCTAATAGTTTGGGTAAACCTATGGTAAATCTCACTGGGTTTGCAAAGCAGCATTTTGAAGCCTTTAAATTAAAGGAAATTGATATAAGCATAACTCATACAGCCGAATTAGCCACCGCAATTTGTGTGGCGGTTTAATGTATATTTACTTAATTTTTACAAAATCTAATCAGGCAATCAGCCTGTTTTTTTATTTTTTAGGTATATTTAATTAGTTAAAAGGGATAAATTAATATGCAAGACTTTGATAAATACGTAGCCGAATTATCGAAACTTTCGCACAAAACACATAAAACTGCACATATATTGAAAGAGAAAGACTTCGGCTCATTCTTTGGCTTTACTGAACAAGAAATTTGGGGTGAAGCCGATGATTTTTTGAAGTATGAAAAGTGGTTAAAGGAGCAATAGACTTTGGACAGTATCAGGCGGGGCGATATATATTATGCAAACTTATCTCCTGTGGTCGGGAGCGAACAGGGCGGAGTCCGTCCCGTACTGATTGTGCAGAATGATGTAGGCAACAAATTTAGCCCTACCGTAATTGTAGCAGCAATAACAAGTAAAATTAACAAGGCAAAACTGCCTACGCATATTGAACTTTCTGCGCATACATACGGGTTAGAGAAAGATAGTGTTGTCTTGCTTGAACAAATTCGCACTCTAGACAAGGCTAGATTACTCGAAAAAATTGGTGCAACAGACAAAAAAACGCTACACAGCATAGATAATGCATTGTTAATCAGCCTCGGTTTATAACTAAAACTGCTTTATTTGCGGTTTTTCTTTTTTTATTTAAGTTGCATATTGACAAAATTAGCAATTTGGGGTATAATAATTACGAATTACTAGATGAATAAATAGAGAGGTAGTTTTTATGACAAAAAAATGGCTTGGAAGCTTTTTAATCTTTTTGCTCATAGTAATCGTAGGCATTAGTATTGGTCTGTCTATTTATTATTTCTTGCGTAACAACGAAGTATTTAGCTTCGGCACAGGGGATGAACAGTCAATAACACAATATGCCAATGTGGGCGAAACTTTTGACATTGCAGTAACACGTACAAATGCAAGCAGTGATGAATATTCATTGCAGAGTTTGGACGAGTCTGTCGCTAAATTTAAAGAAAAATTTAAAGACGATGAATCAGGAAATGTAGAAATTTGGAGATTTGAGGCACTTGCAGGCGGTAATACAACAATTCAGTTGATTACCACCAACGAAGCATACAAAAATCTCAACGTATCTATTTACGTTGGTAATGGTACTGCTGAATACCCATTCTATATACGTTCTTATCAAGATTTATCTGCAATTAGTGAAGATAACGCAAGCGGAATGACTCTTTCTGCTCATTATCAACAGGTTGCTGATATTGATATGAGTGTTGCAAATTCTGTATGGAATCCAATTGGAACTGGTTCAACAGCAGGATTTACAGGTTCTTACAATGGTAATAACCACGTAATTTCTAATTTAGAGTTGATGCAAGAAGGTTCTGTATTCGCAGATGAAAATACTGTTTATGTAGATGGTACAGTTGAAAATGCTGGTTTGTTTGCACGCGTTGGCAATGGTGGAGTGGTGTCTAGACTTACAATTTCAAATGCAATAATAGACGGTAATTTTGTTAGTGCTGGTGCAGTGGCTGGTGTGGTAAACGGCGGTCAAATCAACTTTGTAAATGTTGTTGATTCAGTTATTAGCAGTAAATATACCGCAACACCTGTTATTGGTGGAATTGCTGGTAAACTTGTTGGCACAAACTACAATGCTCGTATTCAATACTCTGCTGTTGTAAACTCTACAATTAGCGCTGGTACTGCTGGCGAAATTGGTGGACTTGTTGGTGAAGCAACAGGTGCATACATCAACAACTCTTATGCAATCGTATCATTTGCTACTGACAGTGCTAGTAATCCTATAATTGGTGGGATTGTTGGATTATTAGCAAATGGTAGTGGAAATACTGCAGCAAGCACAAGTACAAAGAGTGCAGTAGTAAACAACTATTCTGTACTTAAAGAATTAAATATAGCAAATACAAATAATTCACGTATAGGTGCTATTGTCGGCTGGAATAGCAACGGTGGCGCAAATACTCAAGCAGTTCTCAAACCTACACTTGACGAAGGTGAAGAGAATGTAGAAAACAGAATTTTAGGTAACTTCTACCAGAAAGTAACAGGTCTTAACTATGAAATCAATGGTTTGGGTGGTTTCAGCGATGTTTCAAATGCATATCTTGCATACGGTCAAACCGCTGAAAATATGAAGAAAAAACCTACTCAAGAACAGTTAGACAATATCGCAACTTCTGGTGTAATAGACAGTAGTCTTGCTTATGTAGGTTACGACATTCAAGGTTTGTTCGCTGGTTGGAACTTTGACCTTGTTTGGAATATTGAACCCGCACAAAATGATGGATATCCTTTCATTAGAGCAGATGCTGTGGCTATTCCTGATGCTATTTATGACGACTTTGATGTAATTTATGTTTCAGGCGCGCAAGCATTGTTAAATGCTTTCAATGCAGACTTGCTCGATGATGGAATCTACAACGGCAAGTACCGTATCGATCACGACATCAACCTTGCAGAACTAAATTCAGAATGGACTCCAATTGGTACAGCAGAAAACCCATTCAATGGTGAATTCGTAATGGTGGCTGACGAAAGTGGTAATATGCCAAAGATATTTAACTTAGTAATTACAACTGACAGAGATTACAATGGTTTCTTTGGTGTAACTGGTTCAAATGCGAATATTCAAAACCTTTACATTGAAGGTGTTCGCATCACCGCTGGTACTTATGTAGGTGCTATCGCTGCATTAAATGGTGGTAGTATCACTGACTGTACTGTGCGCTCAAATACTGATACCGACTTTACAGGTATTCAAGTGAACGTAAAGGACAGCAGTCAATATATCGGTGGTGTAGTTGGTTACAATAGCAATGGTGCAATATTGCAGGGTAGTAGCGCAATGTTAAATGTTCGTATCGCTGGTACAGAGAATAATCATTCAATCAATATCGGTGGTATCGCAGGTTACAGCGCAGCGAATGCAAATATTACAGGTTGTGCTTATGATGGCGTAATGGTAAATGGTCAACCTTCTTACACAATCGAAGTAAATATTTCTGCTATTAATAGTGAAGTAGTTGCTGGTGGTGTGGTTGGTAACTTGTATTCAAGATTAAGCAACTCAAGTTTCTCTGGTAAATTGACAGCACCTTCAATCAATGGTGTAATTGTCGGCGGTGTAGTAGGTAAGTATCAAACTTCAACTACAACTACACAAAGTGTAATTACCGCGTGCAAGGCAACAGACATTAACTTAACAGGTTACTTGGCTGGTGGTATTATCGGTAAACTTGATTCAACAAGTAATAACGGAGTTACAAACGTAATTTCACAATGTTATTCAACTGGTAGTATTTACGGTGGCAGAATAGGTGGTCTTGCTGGTGAAATTACTCGCGGCGGTATCGTAAACTCCTACACAACTTGCTACCTTAGTGGTAGTGTAATGGGTGGATTTGCAGCAGATATTCTGTTCGCAAACACATCTGACTTTGGTAGAGTTTCTTACTGCTTCTCAAATGCTACATTTGACAAATCAGCAGGTAGCGCTTACGCAGAAACTTCTAGTGAAGTGCGCGCACTTAATAACTGGTGGAATGCTGATACCAAAGTTGGTGGCTATGTAGAACATTGTATCTATAATGGCGACAACGCAAATGGTGCAGAACGTAGATATGGCTCATTTAGAGTTTTAGGTTGGGCTCCAGAACCTGATGACGGAAAGACAAGTGATGGAGACTGCAAACGTATGGAAACTTTCACAAATCGTGGTTTTGACAGCACAATTTGGAACTTTACAAGCAATTCATACCCAACATTAAATATATAAATCAGTTCTAGAAACTAATTAAAAAAATATGTTTACAAAAAAGCAAGAGTAAAAATACTCTTGCTTTTTTATTGTTATAAGAAAACCACGGGGTATACCCGTGGATTTTTATTCCTAAATATTCTTATGAGTTTAACTCATAATTGTTAAAATATATACAAAAACAAATAATAAACCTAAACCGCATAAAAAAGAGAACGATTTCACGTTCCCTTTTAGTTTTATGCAACTTTTTCGAATACACAGCAACCTTGAATATATCCGCCGAATATATAGTCGCCACTTTTCCATTCCATAATCAAGTAATCTTTACCGTTAATGTTTTTTATTTCATAGTGCATAGCAACAGGGACTTCGAAGGTAAAGCCAATCATTCCTTTGCTCCATTTAGCCTTAAATAATTCCTCTTTCGCATTTGCAACCAACACTTCACCATTTGGCATTATAGATAGAGAAGTAAGCCAAGGTGTACCTGTATATTGTTTTTTATTTGGGTCAAATTGTGTATCAGATTTAATAAAATCTACATTTTCCCAAAGACCAAGTGCTTGCTGGTCATTTTCAAATGGTATGTCGATATTATCACCGTGCATTAAATCTTTAATAGTGTATTCTTTACTGTCTATTTTGCGATAAACCACAACATCATTTTCACTATTGTCATAAGTGTCTGTAACCGTAATAAACATATATTCGCCGTCAATTTCATAGTTGAGTAGGGTAGAAGTCCAAGAAACATTTATTTGCCCTTTGCTCCACGATTTAAAGCACCAATACCCCTTGCCTTCGGGTAAAAATACGATTTCTTTAAAATGCTCAAAAATTTCCTTATTGTCTGTGTACTTTCCTGATAAAAATTCTTGCTTGTTTTTTACAGCGCAAACGCGTTGCCATTTTCCAATCGCTTGCGCATCATTTACAAAACTATTCATAACAAATTCTCCTTTTTTATTCTTGTGAATAAGATTAAGGGCAGCGATATTTTGGCATAGTTTTGCAATATCCATTTCAAGTTGCTTTGTCTTTTGTTGAATGGTATTTTCATCAAATGACGCAATTTCTTTTAGCGAAAAACCAAGTTTTTTAAGATATACTATTTCGGCTAGCCTTTTAATGCTGTTTTCGTCGTAATAGCGATATCCAGTATAGAAATTTACTTCGGCGGGTGTAAGTAATTTCTTTTTTTCGTAAAATCTAATTGCCTTGACGGTTACTCCGCTTAACTTCGCCAAATCTCCTATTTTTATCATTTTGCTTGCTCCTTTTCTTATTGACATTTGCAGTTTATCATTACTCTTAAGGGGAGAGTCAATAGTTTTTTCAAAAAATTTTTTAATTTTTTTATAATGCTAATAAACTTTTAAAATTGATAAGTTTTTAGTATGAGTTTATTTATAATAGTATATTAATTTTAAGGAATTTAGTCAATAAAAAAGCCTTATTCACGCGAATAAGGCTAAATATTAGAGATTAATTGTAGGGTAGTATTGACCGTCTGGAGTCTGAAATTCATAATTTTGCGAAATTTTCTGCTGTTCCATTTGACTGTTTTCTTGAATTTCAGCATTGTTTTGTGTAGCAGGGGAAACCTCTTCTTGACCTTGCTGCTGTTGTTCGGTTAAGTTTTGGTTCTGGGTTGTTCTTTCTGTCGTTGTTTGATTTGGTTCATTTGTTGCTGGTGGGTTAAATACATCCATCATCCAAATTTGTGCGCCAAATGACAGTGCAAGGGTTGCGAGAAAAGTAAAATATACAGCAATGCCTACTTTACGCTTTGTACTGAGTAGAGGCTTTTTTGTCTCTTTTTCTTTTTTGCTAGTTTCAACATTCCCGCTTTTTTTTGAGGTTTTTGCTGTTGACTTTGTTTCTTTACTTGTGGTCTTTTTTGTTGCCATAATTTTTTACTCCTTGTTTTCTAAACCTAATTTGTGTATAATCGAACAATTTATACATAAATTTACAAAAATATTGGAGCAGAGCATTAACAAAAATCTATATTTTATTTTTAAACTAAAATTTAATATAAAAAAGTTGGGCATATCAAATAGATAAAACCCAACTTTTGTTAAGTTGCTATTATGATTTAATTCTATAAATATTACCGACACTATGCTGTTTTGCTATGTCTACATAAATTTCTTTTGCTAGTTCGCCACCGTTTCGCGCCACAACTTCATTGAGTGCTTGCATAACAAGTTCTGGGGTGTTGTTTTCTTCACTAAGATGCGCGGCAATTAGTCCACGTATTCCGTATCCTAGCATTTTTAAAACTGCTTCTGCGGTGTCCTTGTTGTTTAGGTGTCCACGTTTTGATAATATTCGCTTTTTTAAATAAATAGGATAGCGGGGGTTGAGATTAAGTCTTTGAATATCGTGGTTTGCTTCTAATATTACAAGACTACTGTCCGCAAGATTTTTGATAATCTCATCATTAATAAAACCTAGGTCTGTTGCTGTGCTTATCTTTTTGTTGCCGTCATAAATACTAAATCCTAGACAATGCGCTGAGTCGTGCGATAGGTCAAAACTACTTATTGCTAATTCATTTATATAAAAATCATTGCCATATATTCCAATGCGGTGGGTAAGGTCGAGAGTGCCGACTTTTTCTTGCATATTTGCCCAAGTGTCTGGGTGCGCAAATACTCGGGTGTTGTGTTTTCTAGCAAAAGTGCCTAGTCCTTTGATATGGTCATTATGTTCGTGAGTAATAAGAATACTATCTATGCTGTCAGGCTCAACGCCTATTTGATTGAGCCTATTTTCAATTTCGGAGTTGGTAAGCCCCGCATCAATTAGTATTCTTGTATTTTCTCCTTCCACAAAGGTACAATTTCCTTTACTTCCACTTGCAAGTACACAAACACGCATTTTTTATCCTCTATTTTCCGTACATTTTAAAAAGTATATAGTTTATAAATTTTTCGGGCAAAATTCGTTTTAAGAAACGTAATAATTTATATTGAGCCCCCACAGTAAATGTAGCAGGTGGGTTCTTTTTCTCAATTACTTTGCATACAGCAGCCGCAATGTCCCACGGACTCATTCCGTTTTGCTCATCTTTTTCCATACGAGCAACACTGCGCTCGACACGTTCGCGGTACACAGTGTCCTGCTCCTCATTTGCTTTTACTCTGTTTTTAGTAAAATCTGTTTTGACATCACCAGGGAGAAGACAAGTAACACGCACTCCAAGTGGGCGGACTTCATTTTTTAGAGCAAGACTAAATCCTTTAACACCCGCTTTTGTCGCAGTGTAAAGTGCTTGAAAGGGAATAGGGTACTCGCTTGCTACCGAACTAATATTTACTATCATCCCTTTTGATTCGCGCAAATGCGGTAATGCCACAGCCGAACTGTTTACTACACCCAGTAAATTTACATTAATAATGCGTTCAATATCGTCTGCTGGTTCGTATTCAACAGGTCCACTGATTCCAACTCCCGCATTGTTGACAATACAATCAAGTCTGCCTTGTTCTTCTATAATTTGCGAAATTGAAAATTCAATAGTATCCCTATTTGACACGTCGCAATAAATAAAATTAATGCGCTCATCTGTGGGTTTGTTGCGCGCAAGACAATAAACAGTGTATTTCTTTTCAACAAGCATCTGCGCGATGGCAAGACCAATACCGCTTGATGCTCCCGTAATTGCGATAACTTTGTTCATAACTTTCTCCAAACTTGTATTATAGCACAAAAACATAATTTTGCAAAGTTTAAACAAAAACTTTTAAAATTTACCAAAATTAGTGCTAAATGCCTTTTAATTGCTATTCTGTGCATAATCAAACTTTTAAAACAAGATTTATAATTAAATTTAGGTGAAAGTTATGAATAAAGTCTTTTTTTATGCAAGTTTAAAGTATTTTATCTTTTTTGTGCTGTTTTATGTTTTGCAGAATGCAAGTATTCAGGGGCTACATCCATTTGCTTTTGGAATGTTGTTTGCTCTTGTATGGTGTAATCAAAAAATTTACATACTAGCGCCCTTGTATATTTTAGCGGGCTTTTTGACATTTTTTGATGTTACTCATCTAATAATAGACCTTATTTGTGCAGGTGTATTGCTGCTTGCTTGCCTTATGCATTACCGTTTCAAAAAACCCTTTAAGTCTGTAATTTTAGGTATGTATGCATTTTTGTCGCAGTTTGGTATGCTCTATTTTGCTTTTACGACAACAGACGGAATTTGGGGCGGCATAGTAACTTTGCTTATAGGAATGACCGCAATGTACGCGTATATTCATATTTTACAAAATTTGATTTTGCGCGGTGTACGTAGGAAATTATTGATTGATGAAATATTATGCGCTGGAGTGCTTGTTTTTGCTGTCGGAGTTGGGCTGTATAGTGTCCCATTAGGTGAATACATATATTTTGGAGTGCTTGCGTTGCTAGTGCTTATGAGCGCTTACGTTTTTTCTACTACATTTACGTTAGTTTTTGCGCTTATGCTAGGGCTAGGGGCTGCATTTGCTGCCGAAGAACTGTTGCTCATCTCACACGCGATATTATTAGGACTAGTAGCAGTGGCTACAAAATGCTCTAAAAGGGTATATATGAGCATTGCGCTTATATTAGTTGATATTATTGTTGGTCTTTACTTTATGCCAGTATATACATTGTTTAATTTACTTGCAACAATGATAGGCGCATTGCTTTTCTTGCTTATTCCAACTAAATTTTATGATAAAATGATTTCGTTTACCATTGACGATAACGAAGATGTTGCTGTTCGCTCTATTGTAAACCGTAATCGCAAGGCATTGTGTGGTAGGTTATATAATTTAAGTGAAGCCTTTTTTGAAATGAAAAATGTCTTTATAAGTATGGTTCAACATCGCGGTAATTTTAACGACTCGTTAGACTATTTTGCACAGGATATAAAAAGGCAAATGTGCCTTAATTGTAGTAATAAAACAGAATGTTTACGTATTCAAGCAGAAGAAACGGACAGGGCAATCAAGGAAATGTTACAATTTGCTTACGATAGGGGGAAGGTGTCGTTATTAGACGTGCCAGCAAATTTGTGTGCTCATTGTATTAAGTTAAACGCACTTATAGCCGCAATAAATACTATATCAGACGAATATAAACAAAAGTTACAAGTACAAAATAATCTTGATAGCGGCAGATTACTATTAGGGGAGCAAATGTATGGCATTTCACAAATAATGCATTCTCTAGCAACAGAAGTTTCGCTAAATGTTTCCTTTGATTCGGGACTTGAAAATAAAATCATTGAAGGGCTGATGTATGAAGGGGTAGTGTGTAGTGAAGCCGTGGTTTATCGAAAAAATGAGAAACTTTATAGCGCTACACTTGTAGTTCAAAAGAAAAATATTGATAAAAGCAAAATTATAAAAGTACTCACTCAAGTTTTCGGTATGCCAATGTCGATTACAAATATTACAGACGGTGAAAAAGCAGGTTTTAATATTGTTTCAATGTGTACGGCTAATAGGTTTGATATTGTGTTCGGCAGTGCGGGGGCGGTCAAGGCGGATAGTAAAGTGAGTGGCGACACACATACTGTTATAAAATTAGATAACAACAAAATACTCCTTGCACTTTGTGATGGAATGGGAAGCGGGGAGCAGGCAGAACACACCAGTAGCCTAGCACTAGGGCTAATTGAAAATTTTTATAAGGCTGGTTTTGAAAATAGTTTGATTCTTTCAAGTGTCAACAAATTACTTGAATTTGGCGGGGAAGAAAGTTTCAGCGCACTTGATGCAAGTGTGCTTGATTTAAATGACGGTACTTGTGATATGATAAAACTCGGCTCGCCTGTTACTTATATTAAGTTAAAAGATGAAGTGAAGCGCCTTGATGCTGGGGCTTTGCCACTAGGGATATTAGATGATATTCGCCCAAATATTCGTTCATTTACCTTAAATGATGGTGATATGATAGTTTTGATGACAGACGGAATAACAGATAGTTTTACTAACATTGACGAATTAGATACTTTGATTAAAGAAAGTACAACTACAAATCCGCAAATTTTGGCAAATGAAATTTTGAATAAAGCGCTAGCAAATTATAAGAACTTACCAGCAGATGATATGACCGTCTTAATAGGAAGAATTTATACAAAAATTTAGTCAAATTATCAATATTTTGCTTTGTTTTGATTTTACTTAAAAATTTAAAATTTATGTCTTGAATAAACTCCGTTTTTATAGTATAATTATAATATAAGGAGATATAAAAATGGAGAAATTGATTGATTTTATCACAAAGGAAAATTTTTTCACTGCGGGCAGTGTTGTAGGTGTGGGTGTTAGTGGCGGCTCGGATAGTATGGCGCTGTTACACTTTTTAAATTCAAATAAGGATAGACTTGATATAGATGTTGTGGCTATAAATGTTATTCACGGCACTAGAGAAGCCGATGAAGCAGAAGCAATTTTTGTTGAAGACTATGCCCGCGAACATCATATTAGATTTTACAAATTTAGAGTAGAAGCAGCATTACTAGCAAAACAAAAAGGTATGGGTATGGAAGAAGCGTGCAGGGAAGCACGTTATGGAGTATTTGAAAGTTTGAGAAAGCGAGGTATTGTTGACTATATTTGTCTTGCGCATCATCAACGCGACCAAGCAGAAACTATTCTTATGCATATTTTGCGCGGCAGTGGAATAAAAGGGGCTAGCGGAATGGACTTTGTTCGCGATGGTTTCTACGTCCGTCCACTATTAGACACACCAAAAGACGAAGTAATGCAATATGTGTATGAAAACGATATTCCATATCTTGAAGATGAGACAAATCAGGACACAACTATTAGCAGAAATTTAATTCGCAATGTAGTTATGCCCGAATTGCGTAAAGTTTGGACAAATCTTGATAGAACCCTATGCAATTTTGGTAAAACTTGCAAGGAAGATGATGCTGTAATTCGCAGTATGATTAATTTTGATGCAGTGCTGTATAATGAAAACTTAATTAAAATCCCACTCACATATTTTGTTTATAGTAATTCATATATTTTTAGACTACTTGATGACTGTCTAAATAGACTAGGGGTTACACAAAATATAGAACGTAAGCATTTCTTAAAAATAGTAGACCTTGCGAAAACAGGAGAAAATGGCGCAAAGATAAATTTACCTGAAGATGTAGATGTGTTTAAAGAATATGAGTACATTACTATTGTACGTAAAAAGCCAAAGTTTGAAGCAAATACTGAATGGGCATTCAAAATTGGTACAATTCAGTTTGGTGATTATGGTAAATTGAGTGTAAAACGAGTAAAGGACCATTCTTTAAAGGTTGGATACTTGCTTATTGATATGGACAAAGTGCCGAAAGGCGCTGTTTGGCGTGTACGCAAGGACGGCGACTATATAGAAAAATTTGGCGGCGGAATTAGAAAACTTAAAAGTTACTTAAACGACAAAAAAGTCCCAGCGCGCATTCGAAACTATTTGCCTGTGTTGGCACTCAATAATGAGATATTAGCAGTTGCTGGAGTTGATATCAGTGAACAATTAAGAGTTACTGATGACACTAAACATTGCGGTTTAATTAAGTATGATATGCAAAATTGGGTATAAAGTCCCAATTTTTTATTTATTTCTTTGACAAAGTGTTTTTTTAATGATAATATATACCTATAAAAAGTGGTAGCCTTTAAGGGAATTTTTTGATGGACAAGGAAAAAGCGGGAAAGGAGTTGAATATTACTAGACAGCCTGTTTTGTATAAAAACAAGGCTTTTTTGCCTTGTAAAAAACAAGGGCTTTCTTTTACAGCAACAAACAAAACTTCTCTAATAAATCAAGAACAACCTAAAATTGAAGTTTTAAATAAAGAAGAACAGGCTCTCAAAGAAGAAGCAAATTCATCAACTATTACCACAGAAAACGCAATACCACATCTTATTAATGAAGCAGAAAAAGAAGTTGAAACAAAAGAAGCGATTGAATCAACTTATGAAACTGTAAAAAATCAACAAAGCAAGAAAAAACGCATACTAAACGTTGTTTTTTTGCTATTAAACCTTGCTATTCTTGCTGCAATATTTGCTTGGCAATTTACAAGTGAAGAAACTGTTTCGTTTGCCGATTTGTTGACAAGTAAATTGAATTGGTGGTGGCTTATAATTGCAATCGCTGTATTTATGCTTATCAATTTTATTGATGCCTCTCGTGTTTATATTGCTATCAAAAAGGTAACAGGCAGAAGCAGACCTTGGTTAAGTTATAAATCAGTAATTTGTTGTAGATTTTATGACTCCATTACACCACTTGCTACAGGTGGACAACCTTTCCAAGTATTTTATCTCAATAAACGAGGCTTAAATGCAAGTAGTGCTACAAGTGTACCGCTTGCTAAATATATATACTCTCAAATAACTTTTGTAATAATGTCTGCTATAATTTTAATTTGTAGCAGTGGTATAGTGTTTAGTGTAGAAATTTCTCCTGTAGTATTGACACTATGTTATATAGGCCTTGGGTTGAATATGTTACTCGTGCTTGCAATTTTCTTTCTTTCAATTAGTAAGAAAGTTGCTCCACGTATGATGTTTGGCATTCTTAAAATGCTGAAATGGATGCATATTATCAAAGATTCGCGTGCTTTATTTAAAAAGGTAATGCGTATCGTCAAAGAGTATGTGTCAACGTTTAGAATGTTTATGTCGAGTGGCTGGCTAGCATTCAGTGAGTTTCTTTTAAGTATTCTTTATAATATATTCTTATATTCGCTTGCTTTTATAGTTTATTGTATTTTCTGTCCTTTTGATATTAATCTTTGGTATACGTTTTTTGTACTGCAACTTGTTTGCGATCTTGCTATCAGTTTTATTCCTTTACCGGGTGGGGCAGGTACTGCCGAATTATCTTTCCAGTCTGTATTTTATTCGTTTTACGCGGCAGCAGGAGCAACAAACGTTCTTGCGTGGGCAGTGCTATTTTACAGAATACTTACGTATTATGGCTACTTGATTCAAGGCGGATTATTACTGCTGTATGACTTTGCAATAGGTAATAAAAAAATAGAGCCAATGTTGCAACGGTTTAAGGATGAAGAACAGCGGGCAAAAGAAAGTAATCTTATTAAAATGTTAGAAAATAATGGGCAAGAAGTTAAAACTGACGAAACCAAATTTTTAGAAAATGTTCAAAGTCAAACAGAACAAGAAAAAATAGAGTCGAAGGAGGTGAATACAAATGGAGCAGGATTATCCGACAAACAACAATCGTCGTAGTGGACACAAGTGGTATGTATGGCTTTTTGTAGCCTTACTGTTTGCCTTGTTGCTTTGGAGTATGGCGGGCGATGTAATTCGTAATTTATTTATGAGTTTGCTTGCTGGTATTACTCCGATTTTAATCGCACTCGTACTGGCATTTATCCTTTTAAGACCGATTGCATTTATTGAAAATAAGTTATTAAAAAATGCTTTTGTTGGTAACCCTCGTGCGTTAAAGTATAAACGTGCAATTTCGCTTTCTATACTTTATGTTATAATTATTGCTGTTTTTGTATTGCTTATTGTATTTGCTGTACCAAGTCTTGTTGGTGTTTTTGAGCAATTTCAGGGCGACAATCTTACAGTGCTTGTAAATAAGGTGAAAGATTCGCTAACAAGCCTTATCGGCGGACTTACAGGCTTGCCTGCGGAACAATTAGATGAAGCAATTACAAATGCAATAAATAATATTGGTGATGGTATCCAAAATGCCATTAGCGATGTAGTAAACAATATCACCACTTATCTTATGGACACTGTATCTATAGTATTCTCATTTGTTATGGGACTCTTAGTGTCGTTCTTGATGCTCAAAGATAAAGAACTTATTTCAAAAACTTCACGTCGTATGACTTATGCATACAACAATCGTAAGTCTGCTGAAGAGATATTGACAGTTACTCATCGTACAAATGATATGCTTAATCAGTATATTATTTCCAACCTTATTGTAATGTTTATTGTCTTTGTTATTGCGTGGATAGGTTTCCAGATTATGGGAGTGCCTATGGCAATAGTAATGGCACTACTTTTGGGTATATTTACCATTATTCCTTATTTGGGTGGCTTTATTGCGTGTATCCCGCTTGCAATCGTAACTCTTATGTTTGGTGATACAAATATGATGCTTATGTCGATAATCTTTGCAATTCTCGACTGGGCGATTGTAACCACATTTGTACCAGCATTTATAATGAGTAAACGTATGAATACGCGTGCTCTTGTAATAGTAATGGGCTTGATTATAGGTGGAGCATTATTTGGTGTTGTTGGGATGATTCTATCTGCTCCGATTGTGTCTGTAATTATGATTGTTGCGCAAGAAAGATTAAAGGTAAGGGAAGCACGTCGAGAACACGAAGAAATGGTCGAAGCAGGTATTATAGATGATAATTTATTTGATGTTTCCGAAATGCTTGATATGACGCAGGATACAGCATATAATGTGCCTGTTGAAAAAATTGAAGATGATTTTAGACGTTTGCAGTCATTGAAGAAAGAAACAAGAAAAGATAAGGAAGAAAAAGAGCGGGCAGATGTCGAACTCTCGACAAAGTCTAGTAAGAAACAGAAATTAAACAAACGCGAACTTACCAAGTCATTAAATAAGGAAGAAGAAATAAAAGCAGAAAAAGAACTTTCTGAAAAACCTAGAAAAGTGTTTACATCTAAAATAAAGACGGAAAAAAATCTAGCAGATGATGAAGATTTAAGCGATGATTTGTAATTTAATTAATTGTTAAGAAATAAAGTGTTTTAGCATCAAATTCTGCGCAAAGTTGTATGCATACTATATTGCATAGTACTAAAATAGGTAAGTTAATTAAAAAAGTGTAACTTGATAAACCTTAAAAACAGTTGTATTTTAGCAACTGTTTTTTGTTAAAATAATGTTTGAGTAATCGTGCCTACGTCAGAAATGATGCGATTTCTACAATTAAAGAAGTTGTCATTCAAATTGTCATTAATTGTAGTAACTCCTGCAAGTGCAATAAGAGCAATTAAGAGAATTATAAGTATATTTGAATTTGTCGCAAGGTCGGTGTTAGTCGAGCCCGCCCAAACTGAAATTAACAGCACAATTACGAGTGCTTGAGAAACGGTCATAATAGCCCCCGTACTTTTTAAATTTTATATGCGTATAATAAAAAAATTGTTAATTTGATTTTGTGATTGAAAAAAATCAAAAGTTAATGTATAATATAACTATGGATTTAAAAACGAAAGTAGCAGAACTTCCGCAAAACAGCGGAGTTTATATTATGAAGAATGCGGACGGTGAAGTGATTTATGTCGGTAAGGCGAAGAATTTAAAAAACCGTGTTTCGCAATATTTTCAGCATAGCCGCAATCATACTGTAAAAGTAACAAGTATGGTAAAGAACATTGCGGATTTTTACTATATCGTAGTACCAAATGAAGCGGAGGCATTGGCACTAGAAAATAATTTAATTAAGAAATATCAACCATATTACAATATTTTACTAAAAGATGGAAAGTCATATCCTTATATTCGAATTGATTTAAAGCAAGACTTTCCGCGCCTTGATATAGTCCGTAAAATTAAGCGCGATGGTGCTAAATATTTCGGGCCATATTTTGCAGGTGTTCGCCCGCTTGATTTAATCAAAATGATAAACAATGCATACCCGCTACGTATGTGTAAGGGGAAGTTACCAAAACGTGTGCGCCCTTGCATCAACTATGACTTAGGGTTGTGTAGCGCACCTTGTTGTAAATTAATTACAAAAGAAGAATATCGCAAGTTGATTAATAAAGCAATGGACTTTTTAAACGGCAAATTTGGCGAAGTGCAGCAAATTTTACAGCAGAAAATGACAAGACTTGCAGATAATGAGCAGTTTGAACTTGCGCTTACAATTCGCGATGACTTAAATATGCTTGACCGAATCAAACAACACACACTTACATTTATGCCGAATCTTGACAATATTGACGCGTTTGCGTGGGCAAGTAATGGTTCGGTTGCTAGTGTTGCCGTACTTGTGATTCGTGGCGGCCGTAGTGTTGGGGTGGATTGTTTTCACCTTGTCGACCCTGAACTTAATGTCGAAGATAGTCTTACGCAGTTTATTACTCAATACTATTCAACTACTGCAATTCCGCCAGAGCAAGTGCTTATTCCATTCGAGCCTGATGGGGTACTAAATGAATGGCTTACCGAACAACGTAAGTCAGCCAGCATTGGTAGAACAAGCAAAGTAGAATTACTTTGCCCTAAAAAAGGCGAGAAAAAGAAACTTGTAGCTATTGCGCAACAAAATGCGGAAATGTATCTTGAAAAAGCAGTTGAGAAGGAAAAGCGCATAAATGACTTTACCGTGGGCGCTAGTGAAAAGTTGGCACAAATCTTGGGTATTACTAAGCCAATACGCCGTATGGAATGTTATGATATTTCTAATATCGGTGGAGTGTTGAGTGTTGCATCAATGGTAGTTTTTGTAGACGGTGAAGCAAAAAAGAGCCATTATCGTAAATTCCGTATCAAAACTGTCGAAGGAGCAAACGACTTTGCAAGTATGCAAGAAGTTATTACCCGTAGGCTCAATGAACTTAAAAACCCTGACAGCACTGACCCAAGTTTTAGTAGCAAGCCTGATTTGATTGTTGTAGATGGTGGAAAAGGACAGTTGTCTAATGCTGTTGAGGCAATGCAAAAATGTGGTTTCAATATTCCAATGATAGGGCTTGCAAAACAGGAAGAAGAAGTATTTGTGCCAAATCGTCCCGAGCCTATTATTATTCCACGAACTCATAATTCATTGAAGCTCTTACAACGTATACGTGATGAGTCACACCGATTCGCTATTATGTATCACCGCAGTTTGAGAAATAAAATAACAAGTATTTTGCAGGAAATAGAAGGGATAGGACCTGTAAAACGTAAAAATTTAATAAAAACATTTAAATCTATTGATAATATTAAAAATGCCTCGATAGACGAACTAAAAGCCGTTAATGGCATCACAGAAAAAGATGCAGTGAATATTAAAAAATATTTTGATGTCGAATAAAGTACAAGCGTCCTCGCATACAATTTAGCATGTGGAGGGCGCTTTTTTGTCTTTAAATCGAAACGAACGCATCTTTTTTGCAGTGTTTACTGTTATTGTGGCTACATTCTTGTTTGTGGCTCCGTTCTTTATACTTCCACGTATTTATGCGGGTCGTGAAGGCTGGATAAATACAGCACCGCCAAATTCAGTAATACTAGAACTGTGGGAAATAGATACTTTTGAAGGTGGCAGTGCAAGCCGAGCAAAATTTTTAGAAAAAAATGCATATCTATATCAAACCGAGGTGCTAGACACTTACGTGTTAGTGCGCGCTTTGGGACTAGAACAAGCGCATACTATGCTTTCACAAGGTTCACGACCAGATATTGTTAGTTTTGGGATAGGCGCGGGTGAGTTAATACAGCCTATAAGTACAGAATTCGGTGAAATAGATGGTGTGCGTGCTGACTTGCTCTCGGGTGGTTTATATGAGGGTAATCAATACGCAGTACCGTGGTGCTTAGGTGGTTATGTATTATGTGCAAGCAGTGATTTCGGCGAAATTAGCCAAGATAATTTTTCACAAAAAGGTGAAACCTGCGGAAATAATTTAATTATAACGGGCTGTAACTACAACGTGCCAACACTAAATTTAAACGAAAATTATTCTCAATATCTTGCGAATGACAAATACACCCAATACGAAGCATATGATGCATATTTACACAATTTAGAAAATAAGGTGCTATTAGGCACACAACGTGATTTTTATCGGCTTAATAATAAAGTTGATAATGGAGTAATTAACGCAATGAATTATGAGTACATCGACAATTACACCGATTTAATACAATATATGACAATAACTACTGACAATGAAAAATTTATACCTTATGCTCAAAAGTTTATCGAATTTATCACATCTGCTCGTATACAGCAAAAACTTACAAGCATCAAGATGTTTACAGTAAATGGTGAGTATATATACAATGATGAATATGCCGATTTTGAAAAGGCACTGAATAATAAACTACAAGTGCTAAATGTATTTACCCCAAATGTAAAATTAACAGAACTTCAAAATAAAAGGTGATATATGTCTGTTTTAACTGATTTAAAAAAGATTTGCACACATACATTTGAAAACTTTTCACTCCGTAGCCTTACGACATTTAAAATTGGCGGAATAGCAAAATATGTTGTTTACCCCGAACAAGCAGCACAGTTGCGTGAAGTTTTTGATTATTGCATAGAAAAAGATTTAGATTGCTTTGTTTTGGGGGCAGGCTCAAATGTGTTGGCTGATGATAATGGCTTTGACGGTGTGATTATTTGTACTAAAAAACTCAATCAAATTAGCAAAATTTCGCCGTGTCGAATTCGCGCAGGGGCGGGAGTGTTACTTTCAAGTATTGTGCGATTTTGTGCAGCCGAAGGCTTGACTGGTCTTGAATGGGCGGCAAATATTCCAGGTACGATTGGCGGAGCGGTCGTTATGAATGCTGGGGCATTTCATGGGCAAATTTCAACAGTAGTCGAGAGTGTAACTGTTTATACAAGTGGGAAAACCGAGATTTTACCGAAATCAAAACTTTTTTTCGATTATAGGCATAGTGTTTTTACAAACTCAAAAAATTGTGTTATAATGGAAGTTGTTTTGAAATTAAAGAAAGGCAGTCCAGAACAAATTAATGCAAATATTAGACAAAATGTGCTTGCTCGTGCTAGCACGCAAAATGTTGGCTACGCAAGTGCTGGGAGTGTGTTTAAGCGGCAAGGTAAAGTTATACCAGCAAGATTAATTGAAGAATGTGGTTTAAAGGGGGAGCGCATAGGTGATGCTATGGTTTCACCTGTACACTCGGGATATATAGTTAATCTTGGTAAAGCCACAGGCAGTCAAGTAAGTGCATTAATTAAAAAAATAAAAGAACGGGTTTTTAATAAATTCCACGAGCAGTTGGAATGTGAAATTATTTTCCTAAAAGGAGAGAACAAATGCAAAGATTCGTGATGACGGGAGATTATCACACCCATACATTTTATAGCGATGGAACAAGCAGTATTGAAGATAATGTTATTGTTGCTATTGAGCAAGGTTTAAAAGAAATAGGTATTACAGACCACGGTTTTAATCACGTATCGGGTGGAATAAAACGTACAGATATACCCAAAATGCGCGAAGAAATAAATAATTTGCAACAAAAATATCCACAAATCAAAATTTTGCTAGGAATTGAGGCAAATTTGCTTAATTATAATGGAGATGTAGACCTTACAGAAGACGACATAAAATCCCTTGATTATGTTATTTTAGGTATTCATAAATTGACCTTTGGGAAAGGGGTAAAAGGAAGTTTTCGCTTTAATTTGAGAAATTTCTTTTGGGATACTTTAAAGCATAGGCGCAAGATTACACAAAGTTATATCAAGGCTATGGAGCGATATCCTATAAAGGTAATTGTTCATCCAAATTATGCCACAGGTTGTGATGTAGCAGGACTTGCCAAGGCTTGCGCTGAAAAAGGTGTGTTGATAGAATTTAATGGCAAACGCATTTATTTTGATGACCAAGAAATGCAAACTTTAATAGATAGTGATGCAAAATTTATAATCGGTAGCGATGCACACCGTGCTACTAATGTTGGCAAATGTATGCTGCAATATGAATTTTTAAAAAATTATAACTTTCCGCTAGATAGAATTGTTAATATAAAATATAACGAATAGGCTTTTCAAAATGCAATTTTTGGTATATAATAATCGGTACAAAAGGAGAGAGTTATGTCATTTTCTTATGATGCAAAAGCAGAAGTCGCAAATACAGAACTACCCGAGACTGACCATTGCGCCCGCGCAGAACTTGGCGGGCTTATTCGTACTTGTGCCAAAATTGCCGAAGATTATACAATTACCATTGTTACCGAAATAGAAGATTTATTTAAGCGTGTTTGCGGTCTTATTGAATTATTGTATCAGCAAGGAAATATGCTTACTCTCGAACGTTGCGAACGTCCTAATCATGCTATAAGATTTAACATTATATTTCCAAAAGTTTTGAGCGAACAGGTATTGCGTGATTGTTATATCTTGCGCGAAAATTATGCAGGTAATCTAGAAATTGCAAACGGGGTTTCTAGGCATTTAATTGAAAATGATTGTTGCGAGCGCGAGTTTATAAAAGGCGTGTTTATGGGCTGCGCTAGCGCAAATATTGTTATAAAAGATATAAATAATTTGAAAAAGCATACAGGCGGTTATCATCTCGAATTTGTGTTTTCAAATCATACACTTGCTGGCGACTTTTCGCATATTTTGTCGCAATATGACATTTATAGCAAAATTATGCAACGCAAAAAACTAACTGTTGTCTATATAAAGGAAGCCGAAGTTGTAAGTGATGTATTAGCACTTGTTGGAGCAACTAATGCTGTGCTTACTTTGCAAAACGAATTTGCGGTGCGTGAAGTGCGCAATAAATTAAATAGGCAACTAAATTGTATGAATAGTAATCTTGAAAAAATGGTTAATGCAAGTCTTAAACAAATTGCAGCCATTGAATATATTTCAGATACCGTAGGCTTAGAGGCTTTGCCAGACAATTTGTATGAACTTTGTGTATTGCGACTTGCTAATCCAGAAGAAACACTTGATAATCTTGCAAAACTTATGAACCCACCGTTAACAAAAAGTGGTATCAACCATAGATTACGCAAAATTGTTAAATTTGCAGATGAACTAAAAAAGAAAAACGAGGAAGAATGATGGAAAAATTTGTGCATTTGCACTTACATACTGAATATAGTTTGCTCGATGGAGCAGCACGAATAAAGAAGTTAGTCAAGATGCTTAAAGAGCGCGGTGCACCAGCCTGCGCAATTACTGATCACGGCAATATGTACGGTGCTGTAAAGTTTTATGAAGAGTGCAAGGCAAACGATATTAAACCAATCATTGGTACAGAATTTTATGTAGTTGATGACCTAAACTATAAGCAAGGGAAGCCAAATCCCGCGCACCTAATAATTCTTGCGAAAAATGATAAGGGCTACCATAACCTTTGTAAACTTAATAGTATTGCGTGGGTTGAGGGTTTCTATTACAAACCACGTATTGATTATAAGACTTTGGCTGAATATAGCGAAGGACTTATTTGTAGTTCTGCCTGTCTTGCGGGGGATATCCCTAGATTACTTGCTCAAGGCAGATTTGATGATGCTGTGAAATTTGGTGAAAAATTGCGTGATATGTTTGCACCGGGGGACTTTTATATTGAAGTACAGGACCACGGAATAGAATTGCAACGCCAGATTTTACCTGATTTATTTAAACTTGCTGATGTGCTTGGAGTAAAGACAATAGCCACAAATGATGTGCATTATTTGTACCCCGAAGATGCGGAAATGCAGGACATTATGCTGTGTATCCAGACAGGTAAGACAATAGATGACCCAGACCGTATGAGAATGGATGGAAATCAGTTTTATCTCAAGACCGAAGCCGAAATGCGTCAAGTTTTTGCAGCACACCCCGAAAGTATAGACAATACCCTTGAAATAGCGGAAAAATGCGATGTAACTCTTGATTTCCATAGCCAATTTTATCCCAAATTTACAGCGCCAGATGGCAAAAACAATGTTGATTATTTGTGGGAACTCGTAAATGCTGGACTTATTAAACGTTATGGCGAGATTACACCCGAGATAAGAGAACGTGCCGAATTTGAAATGAATACGCTTATTCACAGTGGTTATGTTGACTACTATCTTGTTGTGTGGGACTTTATTAACTGGTCGCGTGAACACGATGTACCTATTGGACCAGGACGTGGCTCGGGGGCGGCTAGTATCTTGGCTTATGCCATAGGTATTACACTTATTGACCCCTTAAAGTATGACTTGTGGTTTGAGCGTTTCTTAAACCCTGAACGTATTAGTCCGCCAGACTTTGATATTGACTTTTGCCCTGTACGTCGAGAGAAAACCATTGATTATGTTATTGAAAAATACGGTGAGCCAAATGTTAGCCAGATTATTACATTTGGTACAATGGCAGCAAAGGCGGCAATAAAAGACGTTGCACGTGTATTAAAAATGCCATATAGTGAAGTCGATAAAATGACTAAACTTTTCCCAACAAAAATGCCTCATTCACCAGCAATAGAAAAGTTGTTTGGGCTGAGTAAAAACCCCGAGGACGCGCAATATGTCGTACCCGACCTAAAAGCAATGTATGATAGTGATGTATTGGTGCAAAAAATTGTAGATACCGCAATTAAACTTGAAAATATGCCTCGAAATACAAGTATTCACGCGGCGGGTGTCGTTATATGTTGTGATCCTATTTCAGATCACGTTCCACTTGCTAAAAACGGTGATATGGTTACAACTCAGTTTGACAAGAACGAAACAGAGCATTTAGGACTTCTCAAAATGGACTTTTTGGGACTCATTACTCTTACTGATTTGGACTTGATGTTAAAGACGGTCAAACAACGCACAGGGGAAGACATTGATTTCTATGCTCGTGATTTTCCTTATGATGACCCAGCAGTTTACAAACTTATAGGCTCAGGCGACAATGACGGTGTGTTCCAACTTGAAAGCGGCGGCATTTCGAACTTTGCAAAGGAAATGAAACCCGTAAACATCGAGGAAATCATCGTTATTCTTGCAATGTATCGTCCGGGGCCTATGGACGAAATACCTACATATATCAAAAACCGTAAGAACCCTGAGTCTATTGTTTATGCCGACCCAAAAATGAAAGATGTGCTTGGTGTTACTTATGGGGTTATGGTGTATCAAGAACAGGTTATGAAACTGTGTCAGGTGCTGGCAGGTTATACAATGGGACAGGCTGACGGTGTGCGTAAAATTATGGGTAAAAAACTAGCCGACAAACTTCCTATTGAAAAACAGCGTTTTATCTATGGTTGGGAAGACCCAGAAGGCAAGAAGAGCATTGATGGTGTGTTAAAGCGCGGTATGAAACTTGAAGATGCTGAAAAACTTTGGAGTCAAATGGAAAAATTCGGTAGTTACGCATTTAACAAGGCGCACGCAGCCGCTTATGCTTTTATTACTTATCAAACTGCTTATATGAAACTTTATCATATTACTGAATTTTATTCGGCAATTATGAACAACCGTATTACAAAAAGTGATGAACTTACTCACTATATGGAACTTGCTCGTCAGCACGATATTAAGATTTTGCCCCCAGATGTCAACAAAAGTCAGGCATACTTTAGTGTTGAAGATGACAAGGTCATAAGATATGGTCTAGGGGGACTTAAAAATGTAGGTGTGGCTATTGTTGAAGACTTGGTAGCAGAGCGCGAGAAGAACGGCGAATTTACAAGTTTACAGGACTTTATTAGTCGTATGGGTAGCCAAGCACACAATAAGCGATTCCTTGAATCTATGATTTGGTCAGGTGCTTTTGATTGCTTTAAAGTGCCACGCAGTCAAATGATAGCGGTTTATGAAAAAATTGTGGAGCGTGTTGCTAGCGACCGCAAATCACAAAATCAGGGGCAACTTACACTGTTTGATAATGTATTAAAGGAAGACAAAACTTTCAATGTAGTACAATATCCAGATATCCCTGAATATGATAACCAACAAAAGTTGCGTTATGAAAAAGATGTATTGGGGGTTTATGTAAGTGGGCATATTCTCGACCAGTACAGAGATAAATACAAGGAATTTAACCTAAACAGCAATATGTTGATTCCTATGACAATTCAAAGCGAAGACGGGGAAGAAGAATTGACTGTTTATGAAGGGCTTGAAGATGGCAAAGCGGTCAAATGTGGCGGTATCATAACAGCGGTTAAACGAATGAATACTAAGGTAGGCAACAAGGAAATGGCAGTTGTAACGGTCGAAGACTTGTTTGGCAATTTTGAAGTGCTGGTGTTTCCTAAAATTTATGAAAAGTTTAAACATATGCTTCACGTTGATGCAATGATGACTTTTGTAGGCAAGTTGAGCATAAAGGAAGGCGATAGACCTATAGTATTGCCTGATGATATTATTCCTTGGGAAACTAAAAAGCCAACAACCCAAGATTTGCCAAAGAAAGTAGAGCCTCAAAAAATCACAAAATTGTATTTAAAATTTGATTTGACAGATGATAATATAAAGAACAATATTATTTCGGTGCTTTCACGATACCCAGGTAATCACCAAGTTGTAGTAAAGTGTTGCAAGCAAAATAAGGCATTTATGCTTCCATTTAAAGTTGACGGTAGTACGGCTTTGCAAAATGAACTTTTTGGATATCTCGAACCCGAAAACATAGTGTTGGCTTAAAAGGATATAGATTATGAAAAAAATAGGTGTAATTACAAGTGGTGGCGATGCGCCAGGTATGAATGCGTGTTTGAAAACAGTTGTTGAAATGTCATATAATTATGGCTATGAGTGTATTGCGTTTAAACGCGCATACAAGGGAATAATTGCAAATGATTACTTCAAAATTACCAAGGCAGATGTCGCTAGTATTTTTAATATTGGCGGTAGTATGATTTATTCGGCGCGTAGTAAGGAATTTTATGAGCCCGAGTACAAGAAAATTGCAGCCGATAATATCAAGGCTTTGGGGCTTAAAGCATTAGTTGTAATTGGTGGCAATGGTAGTTATATGGGTGCGGCAAGCCTCGCTGAATTAGGGGTAAACGTTATTTGTATTCCTGCTACTATTGATAACGATGTTCACTCTACAACCGAAGCCATAGGGTTTGATAGTGCTGTAAATAATGCTACCAATATGATAGACAATATAAAACAGACAATGCAAGCAAACGAGCGAATTTCTATTATTGAATGTATGGGTAGACACGGGGGTAGTATCGCTCTTTATAGCGCAATGGCAAGTCAAGCGGACATTGTCGCTGTGCCCGAAGATCCATTAAACAAAGAACATATTTATAGATTTATTCGCGACCAGTTGAATTTTGGGAATAATAGTCCAACTCTTGTAGTTGCTGAAAAACAATACGATGTCTATGCTCTTGCAAAAGATGTTGAACATGATTTTGGACACGAATGTCGCGCGGTAATTTTAGGTTATATGCAACGTGGTGGCAGTCCTACAGTTAAGGATAGAATGTTGGCAATAAGATACGGAGTTGCTGCTATTGAAGCAATAGATGCAGGGGAGAAAAATATCGCCATAGGTCTTGACAATGATAGAATTATTTCAACACCGATTGAAAAAGCAGTGAAAATGCATACAAATTTCAGACAAGATTTGTACGAAGCATTTAAATTACTTAATAACCCGCGCAACAAGTCAAAATAATATTTTAAAATATACAAAATAACCTAATTTTGTATATTTAATTACAAAAATTTATAAATATACTCAAAAACGTTTGGCTTTTTCGATAAATTTTGCTAAAATATGAATAATTAAAGGAGGTATAAATATGCCTTTTCAAATTATTTGTATGAAAAACAAACAATTTTGGAGTAAGTTTGTTTCAGTTATGTGCGGTTTTGCGCTTGTAATCGCTGCAATGGTGATAGTTTTCCCAACTAATAACACCGATACTAGCCAAACTATTCAAACACAAACAACGACAACAACAGCAGAAGCAAGTGATAGCGAGCAACAATAGTTTGATAATTTTTAGCACCAAAAGATACTTTTTTAGTATCTTTTTTTCTTATTTTATAAAATTGCTTTATGTCCTATATATTATTTTAATAAAATAAAAAAAGAACTCTATCTATTTGATAAAGTCTTTCTTAGATAAATTATATTTAAATTATATATCTCCAAAGCCTACAAGTTCGACATCGTCAAAATAGCCTTGTTTTTTCGCTTCGCGCAATACGTTTATTTCATCTTCGCGTACTAAATAATTTGTTTGACTGCGTGTGTAGTCGTCAATGTAACCAACGTGGGTGAGTACTTCAAGACTAATGTCGCGCTTCCAAAACAAACTTTTTAATACTCCAAAAGTACTAATATCTACGCCGTTTCCGTGGAATGCAAAACTAAATTCGTCAGTAGTCTTGACACCCATTTCACGCGCACGATTTCGAGCATTTTCGTCCATACTACGTACGGGGAGTTTGTATTCTTCTGCAAGTTCGAGATATGCTTTTAAAATGTTTGGTATTTCATTAAAGTAGTGATGGTGGTCAAGGTGGTCAGGTGTAAGCCCACTGTCAAGGAATTTTTCAATTTGTGCGCGCAATTCTTTCTTTGCATCAAGATATTGAGTATAATAGCCTAACATACATACATAGTGAAAAACGCCATTTTCGTCTACAAGACTTGGCACTTCGCTTGCAGGTAATACTGATTTACCATAAGTTAAATTTAGATGGATACCTATATTTTTAATGTTATGCTCTTTTGCTAGTTTAATGGCTTCGTCAGTGTAGGGGGTGTTCATCATCATTGTTGTACTACTGATTAGCCCTTCATTAAAACAATCAATTATACCTTTATTTACACTAGCACTTAGACCAAAATCATCTGCATTGAGTATTAATTTCATATTTGTTTCTCCTGTTTTTATAATTAAAAAACTCCCTTGCGGGAGAATGTAACTTGCAAAAAATTATTGAGCATTTTTTGCATTGTAAAGTTCTTTTGCAAGGCTTGCTTTCTTACGTGAAGCAGTGTTTGCTTGGTAAACGTTGTCCAGTCTTGCACGGTCAATCAAACTAACTGCGCTTTTAAGAGTTGCTTCTGCAGCAGCAAAGTCCTTAGCCGCAATCTGTTCACGGAACTTGCGAATCTCTGTAGCAATGCGAGATTTCTTTGACTTGTTAGCAATTCTTGCTTGTTCGTTAGTGATTATTCTCTTTTTCTGTGATTTAATGTTTGCCACTTTGTTTTCTCCTATATAAAAATTTGATACTCATCTATAATAGCATAAAATTTAGTTTTTTGCAAGGGTTATAAATCAATTTTTTGTAAATAATCAAAAAAGCATATTTGAGTTTTAGAAAAGGGGATAAAATTGTCAAAGCAAGATAAGAATTTAGGCATAATGGGAGAACTCATATTCTCAGGAAAATACGGAGTAAAAAAATATTTTATTGATATAAATAGTGATACATTATCAAAGCAATTATCAAAGCGCAAAGGCAAATACTATACTTTAAATTGTTCGCGTTTGTTTTGTACTTCGGAACCTGCCCGAAAATATATCACAAAACAAGTTGTTGAAATTTTTAGCGATTTTTTACAAGATATAAGCGGTACTGTGATGGTTGTTGGACTAGGCAATGCCTTTTTAGTGGCAGATAGTTTAGGGGCTGCTGTTGTAAAAAATATACTAACGACCCACAATATCCCTGCAGAAATTAGACAAGACTTAGGCGATGTCTGTGCTTTAATTCCGGGGGTAAGCGGAATAAATGGCTTTGCAACGGCTGATATAGTGCAAGGCGCGGTTAATACTGTTCACCCAAAATGTGTAATAGTTATTGATGCGCTTACAGCAAAAGACGCAAGTAGATTGGGGTGCAGTTTCCAATTTAGCAATACAGGGGTATCACCGGGGGCTGGTATAGGGAACTTCAATAAAGACATATCCAGAGAAACATTAGGTGTGCCTGTTGTTGCTGTTGGTGTGCCTATGATGATTGAGGCTAGTTCTTTTGGTTATGAGCAAGAATACTTTGTTGTTACACCCAAAGAAATTGATATCTATACCCAAAATTGCGCAAAAATTTTATCACTCGCTATAAACGAAGTATTGCACGGCAAAAAATATAAAAATTATATGTAAATTCACTTTTTATTACAAGCAAATGAACATAAAAAGGGGGCAAGTTTTAGTTGTTTTTACTACAAAATTTGCCTTGTTTTCTTAATTTTAGTGCAAATTCAGGGGGCAAATAAATAAATTATATTGAGTATGTAATATTAGTCAAGTCAATAGTATAATAATTACGAAGCCAAGATAATATCTATTTGATATAATTATCTACTTTAATATATCAAACTCAAAGGAGAAATTATGTATTTAGTTATAAGAAAGAATGCCAAAGATTTTTATTACAGCGAATGTTTCGGTATTTTAAAACAAAATATAAAAGATAAGTTTGTAAAAGAGAAATTTATAGTTTTTAATAGCGATCATACAAATTTAATACTTACAGAAAAGTATTTTTACTATCGTGATTCTCAAGAAGATAAAAAAGATTATCCACCCTATGCTGCTAAAAAATGTATTTTAATTGATACTAATAGAAGTAATTGGGTAGAAGCAAATGATAATTTGCAGGGTTATGATTTTATAGTAAATAATGACACGATTATGAAAAAATTGCTTAATAATGAGCAACTTGACAATAACATAATAACACAAGCAAAAGAAATTAATGAAAAATACGTGTTAAGTGAATGGCACAACCTTCAAACTGAATATGATATAAATAACATTAACCAATTAACATTTCATTTTCACGATGCTGAGTTAAAGAAGATAATAAAAGATGAAAATTCTACTACATTCATTTTTGATAATTGGGGTTTCCTTGTGTACTTAAAATGCGACAAAGAGAGTTGTAGATATAATTTAAAAGTTGAAGACATATGCTCTAGTGGCGAGATTATTAAGACGGAGAAAGGATTTAAATTTACAGCTTTTGAAGAATTTTATGGCGAAGTAATAAGTTATTACTTTATTGAATCAAACAGTATGCAGTGGAAAATTGAGTTGTTACCATTGCCAAACAAAACTTGGTCATATATAGAAAACTCAAAAGATTTAAACTAACTAAAATTTTATATATTTACTAGGATTATCATAACAGAAATTTAGAATAGACATACATTACAAGCTTAATTATTCATTTTAAATAGTGTCTTTAATATTTTTAAAATTCAAAAATTTACTTGATTTACATTAAAAAGAGTTCAGTTAATATTAAATTAATAAAGGAGAAAATTATGTATTTAGTTATAAGAAAGAATGCCAAAGATTTTTATTATAGCGAATGTTTCGGTATTTTAAAACAAGATATAAAAGATAAGTTTGTAAAAGAGAAATTTATAGTTTTTAATAGCGATCATACAAATTTAATACTTACAGAAAGAGATTTTTATTTTCGCGTTTCCAAAGAAAGCAAAAGCACTTTCGCTACTAGAAAATGTTTCCTTTTAGACAACGATAAGAGTAAATGGGTAGAAGCAAATGATAATTTACAGGGCTATGATTTTATAGTAAATAATAATGCAGTAATGAAGAAATTATTAGATAATGAGCAACTTGATAATAGTATAATAGCACAAGCTAAAAATATTAATGAAAAATTTGTGCTTAGCGAGTGGCACAATGTTGTTACTGATTATGATATTAGGAATTTTGAGCAAGTCGCAAGTAATTTTGATGATGCTTATGTTGAGAAAATCATTGATGATAATGAATCAATCGTTTTTGTATTTGATACAACGTGGGATTATCTTGTATATTTAAAATGTGATAAAAGCAGTTTACAACATAATATTAAAGTTGAAGAAAAAATAATGTGGTTTTGGGGTGAGGTTGATAAAACAGATAAGGGATTTAAATTCACATCCTTTGAAGAATCTAGAGACGGAAAACATTATGGTTTTATTGAATCAAACAGTATGCAGTGGAAAATTGATTTGTTACCGTTGCCAAACAAAACTTGGTCATATATAGAAAACTCAAAAGATTTAAACTAACTAAATTTATATAAGTTTGCCTCAGGTTTTTCCAATTACTTTGAATAAATAAACATTATAAGTATAATTATTCATTTCTATGCGATGGCATTAAAAATTAAAAAATTTTTTAATTTAATAGATTTACATCAAAAAGAGTTCAGTTAATATTAATTAATATTGGCCACTCTTTTTATTTTTACTATGTCAAAATAGAAAACATATTCATACATTACTACTATGAAAAAAACAAGACAACCCATTTTAGTAATTGATAGCGGAATAGGTGGGCTTACAGTACTCTATAATTTAGTACTGCAAAATCCAAATTGTGATTATATCTATTTTGCTGATTACGTAAATTCACCTTATGGTGATAAAAGCGCAACTTTTTTGCGTAAAAAACTCATTGAAAATATAAAAACACTAAATAAGAAATACTCTCCACAAGGAGTAGTGCTTGCTTGTAATACCGCAACAGCAGTTGCTGTGGGTGTGCTTAGGCGAGTTTTCCCGTATGATTTTATAATAGGAACAGAGCCTGCGGTAATGAGTGCAGTGAACGATAACAAGAAAAATATTCTCGTTTTGGCTACTCCTAATACTCTTAAATATAACAAATTAATTGCGGAGCAGTGCCATAATGATAATATAAATCTTGAAGTTTTAGCATTGCCAAATCTTGCTACATATATAGAGGACAATATAGATAATTTAAAATTACTTAAACCTATTGTGCAAAGTTATTTATCGCCATTTTTGCCACACATTGATTCGATTGTGCTTGGTTGCACGCATTACATTTATTTAAAGCCTATGCTGCGTGAAATATTAAGTACTGACATAAAAGTTTATGACGGTAATGTAGGAGTTGCTAAACAAACTCATCGTAAAACCAAATCATACAAAAACGGAAGAATTTACGTAATCACGAATGATGCAAGGAAAGGGGCAAATTTAATTTCTGCTTGGAATTTGTTGGCTAAGGAGGGGAGCATAATATGTGCGGAATAGTTGGTTATATTGGTAATCATTTGGCTATACCTATAACTCTAAAATGTCTTGCTGCTCTTGAATATAGAGGGTATGATTCGGCGGGGCTGGCTTATCTTGACAGTGGCAATATGGGGGTAGTCAAACGTGTTGGTAAATTAGAAAATCTTAATAATTTTTTAAAAAATAAAATTATTCCAGCATCTTGTGCAATAGGTCATACAAGATGGGCAACACACGGTAAAGCCACAGTCGAAAATGCTCATCCACATACTGATGCCAATAGTGTTTTGTCTGTCGTGCATAATGGCATCATAGAGAATTATGATAGTATAAAAAAAGAGTTGAAAGATAAGGGTATTAAGTTTTATTCGGAGACTGATACCGAAGTATTTGCGAAACTGTTGGGCTATAATTTATTTAGCCAAAATCCTGATTTTGATAAGTACTATGCAATGCATAATAGTTTGCATAGTACCTATAAAATAAGTAAAAAACATATACTAAAAGCGCTTAATACTACAATTTCACAGTGTAATGGTACTTATGCGGTTGCAGTTCTGGTTAAGGGGTATGACGACACTATTTTCTTTGCAAAGTACAAAAGTCCATTAATTTTAGGAAAAGGGCAAGACGAAAATTTTCTTGCTAGTGATACCCCCGCATTGCTAGGAGTAGTATCAAAATTTTACTCATTAAAAGACGGTGAATGTGGTTACATAGAGAAAGGAAAGATTGTTGTATGTGATGAAAATTTAAAACAAACAAAACCGATATTTAAAAAAATTTCAGTAAAGCCAGAGCAGGTGATGTTAGGCAGTTTTAAACACTTTATGCAGAAAGAAATAGAACAGGGTGCAGAGAGTGTTATAAATACTATTGATAGGATAAAAAAACTTGGAATATTAGAGAGAATACCAGCGCAGATATTTGAGAAAAATTTTAACTTGCATATAACGGCTTGTGGTACGGCACTTCACGCAGGAATGGTTGCCAAGTATATAATTGAAAATCAATTGCGCATCCCAGTTTTTCTTGATTATGCAAGCGAATTTCGGTATAAAGAACCATTAATTAATGCGGAGAGTATTTGCTTGTTTATAAGTCAAAGTGGGGAAACTGCGGATACGCTTTCTTGTGTCGAACTTGCAAAGCAAAAGGGTGCTACAACAATCGCGTTTACTAATGTGCCGGCAAGTCGAATGGAAAGTATGGTCGATTATGTAATACCTACAAGTGCAGGGCCAGAAATTGCTGTAGCCAGCACAAAAGCATATCTTGCACAACTGGGTGCATTGTATAGTCTTGTAGACTATATAGCAAAAATTCGACATATAACGGTTAATTTTAATATAGATAATGTAAGATTGGCTGCATTAAGTAATGCTAAATTTAATTATGATGAAACTTTAAATGAAATAGTTGAACTAATAAAAAATGAAGAAAGTATTTACTTTGTAGGACGTGGACTTGACTATATTCTTGCTATGGAAGCGGCATTAAAACTTAAAGAGGTAAGTTACATTCATTGTGAGGCTTTGCCTGCTGGTGAACTAAAACATGGCAGCCTTGCGCTTATAAAACGTGATTGTGTTGTTATAGCGATACTGACACAAGATGATTTGGTTGAAAAAATGCTCAACAATATTCACGAAATAAACAGCCGTGGGGCAAAGGTTATACTGTTTAGTCCTTATGCTGATTTGGAAAAATTTGTATCTGCTCACGTTCTCACTCCACAAGTTGATAATATGCTAGAACCTTTTGCTGTAATGAAACCTTTACAAATATTGGCTTATAAGACGGCGCTTGCTCGCAATCTTGACCCCGACAAACCGCGAAATCTCGCAAAATCTGTAACCGTTGAATAAAATAGAAAAATTTTCTACTTTTTGTATAATTATGCAATTTAATATTTTATAATTTACGAAAATAATTAATGTAATTATTTTAAATTTTAATGCACGTATTTGCTGTAAATTTGTAAAACAAAAATTGATGACTAAATACAAAAATGTATCAACATAAAAATTAAAATTTTCAAAATCAAAAACTGCGTAACCGCAAAAATTTTAATGCACAAAATACAATATTATATATGTTTAAGAGAAAAGTAACAAATATGTTGCTTTTTTTGTTTAATTAGGTTATAATTAATTACTAAATTGACTTTTTAAATTCAGGAGAACAGATAATGCAAGATACCGAACAAAAAAACATTAATACAGCAGAAAATTTAGGTTTAATTGAAAAAATGAAAGGCAGAAAATTTAATGCTCTATATCTGTCAAATATAGTGGCAGTACCGGGTGTAAATCTTACTTGCGATGTAAACAATGAATTAGATGCAAGTAGTATTCGCGATGCCTTTGATAAAAATGAGCAAATTGTAGTAGTTGCTAGCAAAAATATGAGCGAGAACCCAAGCACTAAAGATTTTCTTGAAGTTGGTTGTTTGAGTACAATCAAGCGTATTATTCCGCAAGGTAGTAGTATGCGTGTTATGCTTTCGGGTGATGCTAGAGTAATGATTCATCGCTTTGATTTGCAAGATAGGTTCACTGTAAATGCTGAAATTGTTACAGATAAAAACACTGATACACCGATGGCATTACAACTTATGGACGATATTAGGGACAAAATGCGTGAGTTGACCGCCGACCGAGTGCTTCCAGGGCCTTTACAGGCTGCAATTATTGATGACGAAATGGATACATCAACGTTTTCTGATATGTTGGTACACTTTTTGGCAAAAGACAATATGGAAAAGCAGCGCGAGTTGCTTACTCAACTTGATGTTGAACAACGTTTAAAGACATTAAACGAACTTATGACAATTATGCTTACCAATTATCGTACTCGTAAGGAAATTGAAGAAAAAGTAAACGACAACATTGCGAAAACGCAAAAAGAGATTTATTTGCGCGAGCAATTACACGTAATAAACGAAGAATTAAATGGCGAAGTTGACGAAGTCGAAGATTTGACTAATAAGGTAAAAGCACTAGGTATGCCAAAAGATTCTGAAGAAAAAGTAATAAAAGAAATCAATCGTCTTGGCAAACTTCCTTTTGGTTCTCCCGAACTTGGCTATATTCGTAACTTTATTGATACCGTACTTGAATTGCCTTGGACTAAGAAAACCGAAGACAACCTCGACATTAAAAAGGCTAAAAAAGTCCTAAATGATGAGCATTATGCGCTAGACGATGTGAAGCAAAGAATTTTGGAAACTTTGGCGGTTGTCAAACTTACTGGCAAGGTAAATGCGCAAATTATTTGTCTTGTAGGCCCTCCGGGTGTTGGTAAGACTTCGATTGCAAAATCAATCGCAAAAGCAATGGGACGTGAGTTTGTGCAAGTTAGTCTTGGTGGTGTGAGTGATGAAAGTGTCATTCGTGGACACCGTAGAACGTATGTAGGTGCTATGTGCGGACGAATTTTAGCGGGTATGAAACAGGCGGGCACTATAAATCCCGTGTTCTTGCTTGATGAAATTGACAAACTTACACGTGATGCACACGGCGACCCGTCAAGCGCATTGCTTGAAGTGTTGGACCCAGCGCAAAATGACCATTTCAAAGATAATTTCCTCGAACTCCCTTATGATTTAAGTCAAGTAATGTTTATACTTACAGCAAATGATATGCGTGGTATCCCTATGCCATTGCGCGACCGTATGGAAATTATCCAATTACGCAGTTATACCGAAATTGAGAAGATTCATATTGCAAAAAGTTATCTTATTCCAAAGCAAGAAAAAGCAGCAGGTATTCCTGAAGGCACTGTAAAATTAGATGACGATTTGTTGAAGTTAATAATTAATCAATATACATTTGAAGGTGGTGTGCGTTCATTAGAGCGTAAAATTGCTGAAATTTGTCGTAAATATGCCACATTTATAGTTACTGGTCAAAAATTTAAAGATATTTGTGCTGAAAATATTGAGGACTATCTTGGACATAATCGCATAAAAGAATTAGACGTTTACAAAGGTGGCAAGGTTGGTGAAGTTGTGGGGCTTTCTGTAGTTGGTGATATTACGGGCGGGCTGTTGTTGATTGAGGCCATTTTGAGCGAAGGTAAAGGCGAACTGCAACTAACAGGGCAACCAGGTAAAATGATGCAAGAGTCGTCAAAAATTGCTTTCTCGCTTATTAAGAGCCGTGCAAAATCTTGGGGTATCCCTATGGATAAAATCAACAAAAACAATATTCATTTATCCATTCCTAACAAAAACGGTGTTGAAGGTCCAAGTGCAGGTATTGCTATGACTACCGCAATGGTTTCGGTGTTTACAGGCATACCAGTAAAGGAAAAATTAGCGATGACAGGTGAAATCAGTTTGAGCGGTAGAGTGTTCCCAATCGGTGGTGTACGCGACAAACTCATTGCGGCTGCGCGCGGCGGTATTAAAGAATGTATTATCCCCAAAGATAACGAAGATGATTTGTGGGAATTGCCAAAAGAAATCAAGAGTGTGCTTAAAATTCATAAAGTCAGCAGCATTGACGAAGTATTAGCCCTTGCTTTGAAGAAACCGCTAAAACCCTTGACTGATGAAAAGAGTGGCGAGCAAAAGTCTGCCAAAAAAGGTAAAAAATAATGATTATAAAATCTGCTGAATTTGTAACAAGTGTTGCAAATGAAAACAAATTACAAGATTTTGGGTTACCTGAATTTGCTTTTGTAGGCAGAAGTAACGTAGGTAAATCAAGTCTTATAAATGCACTTACAAACCGCAAAAAATTAGCCAAGGCAAGTAGCACCCCAGGACGTACGCGATTAATTAATTTTTTCAAGATTAATAATGCATTTATGCTAGTGGATTTGCCGGGTTATGGCTACGCACTAGCAAGTAAGGCAGAGCAAAGTAAATGGCAAGCGCTTATTGGTACTTATCTTGAACACAGTACTCGTTTACAACGTGTTTTTGTTCTTGTGGATATTAGGCACGAGCCGAGCGAAAAGGATAAACAAATGCTTGAGTATTTGTATTATTACAACAAGCCATTTAATGTAATTGCGACCAAAGCGGACAAAATTCCACGTGGACAGGTCGACAAGCAACTGACAATTATAGCAAATGCTTTGAGTATCGGTAAAGATAACATTATCCCAACAAGTACAGAAAGCAAACAGGGTACGGATAAAATTTTACAAATTATGGAAAGTTTAATTCAAATTTAAGGACTGAGTATGACATTAAACGGAGTAGTAGAAAATATTGTTTTTCAAAACAAGGAGAACGGCTTTACTGTCGCTCGTGTTTCTGCTAACCGTGAACTTATAACCATAGTAGGCAAATTATCAAAATTGTATCAAGGGCAAGAAATATGCGCTACTGGGAATTTTGTAACAGATGCCCGCTGGGGTGAGCAATTTAGAGTTGATACTTATACCGTAAGCGAACCCAAAACTACAGACGGTATAATTAGATATTTGTCTAGCGGACTGATTAAAGGCGTAGGGCCTATTACCGCTAAAAATATAGTAGACAAATTTGGCGAGCAAACATTAGATATAATCGAATTAAGCCCACTAAAACTTGCCGAAGTGCACGGAGTTACAGAGAAAAAGGCTGCCGAAATTGGTATTGCCTTTATGGAACTCAAAAAAATGCAAGATGTCGTTATGTTTTTGCAAAATTACAATATCAGTACAAATATGGCAATGAAAATATTTAATCGCTATGGCGATAGAGCCCGCGAGATTGTGCAAAGTAACCCATATAAACTTGTTGAAGATATGTCAAGAGTAGGTTTCAAAACCGCTGATAAAATAGCACTTAGTGTAGGTATTGAGCCTGATAGTGAGTTTCGACTTCGTGCTGGACTTGTATATGTACTAAATGAGTCAAGCGAACACGACGGCAATACGTATTTACCTATGGAAGATGTGCTTGTTGATTTGAGTAAATTACTAAATATAGACGTAACGGAAAAGTTGGAGCAGTTAGAGAGTGTAATAGACCAACTTGTGCTAGAAAGCATAGTAAAGCGCTGTAAATTTAATGACGTAAATTGTTTAATGCTGGTTAAATACTATACAACCGAATTAAAAATCGCTACCAAACTCATTACACTAAATGAAAGCATTGAACAGTTTAACATAGATGTATCCCAAGAAATTGCAGACTTTGAACGTTTTAATAAAATTGAATTTCACGATGACCAAAAGAAAGCCATTGAACTTGCTGTTAATAATGGTGTATGCGTAATAACTGGTGGTCCGGGTACGGGAAAGACCACTATAATAAAATGTATCTTGCGTATATTAAAAGGACAATGTGGCAGAATTGCGCTACTTGCACCTACTGGACGTGCAGCAAAGCGAATGAGTGAAAGTTGCAAGGAAGAAGCAAGTACTATACACCGCGCACTTATGATAGACTATTCGGGCGGTGAAACCAAGGAAGATACAGCAATGTTCTTCTTTAATGAAACAAACAAATTTCCGTACGATGCTGTAATTGTTGATGAAGTGTCAATGGTTGATGTCAATCTTATGCTTTCGTTACTCTCTGCACTCAAAGCAGGTACAAGACTAATTCTTGTAGGGGATAAAAACCAACTGCCTAGCGTGGGGGCGGGGAATGTGCTTGCAGATATACTTAATTCTGGAGTAATAGCGTCAGCACAACTTACACATATATATAGACAGAGTGAAGAAAGTCTTATTATTACAAATGCCCACGCAATAAATGATGGTAATATGCCAAAGATTGACAATCATAGTAAAGATTTCTTTTTTGAATATCGCGAAAATATAAATGATATTGCCGATACTATATTAAATATGGTAAGTACGCGTATACCGAAGTTTTTAAATATTAGTCCTTTAAAAATTCAAGTATTAGCCCCTATGCGCGTTGGGGTGTGTGGAATTGATAATCTAAATAACCTTGTGCAAAATCGCATTAATCCGGCACAGAATGGTAAGAAGGAATACAAACTTGATAATTATGTGTTTAGAATAGGCGACAAAGTTATGCAGACGTCAAACAACTATACGCAAGTTTGGAAAAGGCCAAGGGATAATGGTAGTTGGGAGTTAGGCGAAGCCGTGTTTAATGGTGATATAGGTTTTGTAACTAATATCAATGAAGAAACGGACAGTTTGGAAGTTACTTTTGAAGATGGTAGAATATCAGATTATACTCGTGAAGATGCTAAACAAATGATGTTAAGTTATGCAATTACGATTCACAAAAGTCAGGGTAGTGAATTTGATGTCGTAATAATTCCAATTATCGCGGGGGCGGCTAGTATATTGACACGTAATTTGTTATATACAGCGGTTACGCGTGCAAAACGTATGGTAGTATTAGTCGGTACAAAGAAAAACTTACATATGATGATAAATAACAATTACACTGCAAAACGATACAGCGCATTAGCTATATTTTTGCAAAAACAATCTAAAAATATGGGAGATTTAATTTAATGAGTGCAGAAAAAACAAAGGCGGTAAGAAATATCGCTACAAAATCAAAAAGTAAAACAAAGACTAATGTTTTTGGTAATTGTGCGGGCATATTTGTGAAAATATATCACAAGGCGTGTACGGTTTTGTTTCCGTCAAATATAAAATGCTTGATTTGTGGGGATGACTTAAAGCAGAAACAGGATATTGAAATCTGCGACAAATGTCGCCTAAAATTGAGAGAAATAACGGAATCAGAATGTTGTACTCGTTGTGGTTCACCTATAGCAGGGCAAGGCAAATTTTGTCTTAATTGTCAAGGCGGTGATGTTGAATTTGATATAGCGCGTAGTGTATTTGTTTATGAAAATGAAGTTAAACATCTAATTTCAGGATTAAAATACAACAATAAACCATATCTTTCACGAACCCTATCTTGTTTCCTTGCAGAAAAGTACAAGTCGTTAGGTTGGCAGGCAGACTTGATAATTCCTGTACCATTGAGCGAAAGTAGAAAGAAATGGCGCGGATATAATCAAGCGGCATTGCTTGCGGAAGGAGTTAGTGATATAATCGGCGTACCGATAAATACTGAAGCACTCGTTAAAATAAAAGATACCGATACTCAAGCAAGCCTGACACTTGCGGAAAGACGTAAGAATTTGAAAGAAAGTTTTAAGGTCGTAGATAAATATGCGGTAAGGGGCAAAAAAATTTTGCTTATTGACGATGTTATGACTACTGGCTCAACTGCAAATGCCTGTACTCACGAGTTGAAGAAAGCACACGCAGATAGAGTACTTGTACTTACAATAGCACACGGAAAACCCGAAATTCCTACACAAAGCAACATAAATAGCGCAAAAAATTTTACGAATTAAAGCAAAAAACTTTTCAAAATATGAATTTTATTATATACTGTAACTAATTTTATCAACTGGGAGAACTTAAATGAGTTTATTAACTGTTTTTGCATCAGACAACAAACGCAATCTTGCTAAACTTGAAAAGATGGTAAAGAAAATTGAAGATTTAGCACCAAAGTATGCCGAAATGGACAACGATACTTTGCGCGCGCAAACCCCTGTTTTAAAGGAACGTTTGGCAAATGGCGAAACTTTGGACGATATTTTGTATGATGCTTTCGCACTAGTACGTGAAGCAAGTACTCGCGTACTTAATATGCGCCACTTCCATTATCAGTTAATGGGTGGTATTGTGTTGCATCAAGGTCGTATTGCCGAGATGATGACTGGTGAAGGTAAAACTATTGTTGCTACTTTGCCCGCTTATCTTAATGCATTAAATGGAAAAGGTGTTCACGTTGTTACTGTAAACGAATATTTGGCAAGTGTCGGCGCTGAAATAATGGGTAAAGTGTACCGCTTCTTAGGGCTGACTGTAGGTTGTAGTTTTAGTAATATGACCGCAGAACAGAAACGCAAAGCCTATGCTTGTGATATTACTTATAGTACCAACAACGAACTTGCTTTTGACTATCTTCGTGATAACCTTGTCCGTAACAAAAAGGACAGAATGTGTAGGGGGTATGAGTTTGCAATCGTCGACGAGGTAGACTCTATCCTTATTGACGAAGCCCGCAACCCGCTTATTATCAGTGGACGTGGTTTCAAGTCAAGTGATGCTTATGTTAAGGCACAGCGCTTTATCCGTAATTTAAAACGCGATGAGGACTATGTCGTAGACGAAGAAAAGAAAGCAGTGCACCTTACTGAAACAGGTACTACAAAGGCAGAAAACTACTTTAATGTAGAAAGTCTTAGTGATGCAAATAATGTCGAACTTAACCAATATATCTTAAATGCTTTGCGCGCAAACTTTATAATGAAAGCAGAAAGCGATTATATTGTACGTGATGGCAAAGTGTTGATTGTCGACCAATTTACAGGTCGTATTATGGAAGGTAGACGTTATAGTAACGGTTTGCATCAGGCCATCGAAGCAAAGGAAGGCTTGCAGATTAAAGATGAGTTGTTGACAGTTGCAACAATTACTTTGCAGAACTTCTTTAAAATGTATCACAAGTTAAGTGGTATGACAGGTACAGCAAAGACGGAAGAAGTCGAATTTAACAAGATTTATAGCCTTGATATTGTTACCATTCCTACCAATTTACCTATGATTCGTATTGATGAACCCGATGTTATTTATACGACTATAAAGGGTAAGTTAGATGCAGTTGTAAACCGTATTAATGAGGCATACGAGCGTGGACAACCTGTGCTTGTTGGTACTGTTACCATTGACCGCAGTGAGAATTTAAGTAAGTTGTTAAAGTCAAAGGGAATTCCACACAAGGTATTGAATGCAAAGAATCACGCACAAGAAGCCGAAATCGTAGCACAGGCAGGACGTTTCAAAACCGTTACAATCGCTACAAATATGGCAGGTCGTGGTACTGACATTTTGCTAGGTGGTAACCCCGAATATCTTGCAAAAGCGCAGTTGTATAAATTAGGTTACGACCAAAATATTATTGACCAAGCAACAAGTTTCTTGCCAAGTGATGACGAAAAAGTGCAGGAAGCAAAGGAAAATTACGACAAGTTCCTAGCGCATTACAAAGAAGAAACAGATGCCGAAAAGAAAAAGGTTATCGAAGTTGGCGGCTTGCTTGTTATTGGTACCGAACGCCACGAATCACGTCGTATTGATAACCAGTTGCGTGGTCGTGCAGGTCGTCAAGGCGACCCAGGACGCAGTGTGTTCTATATTTCACTTGAAGACGATTTGGTGCGTATCTTTGGTGGCGATAAATTAAAGTCAATTAGTAACTTCTTTAAAATTGACGAAGACACACCTTTCCAAATGAAAATGTTGTCAAAACAAATAGAACGCGCCCAAAAGAAAGTAGAAGCCCGCAACTATGCAAGTCGTCGTAACGTGCTTGAATTTGACGATGTTATCAATAAACAACGTAATATTATCTACTCAGAACGTAACAAAATACTTGACGGCGAAGACGTTCACGAGCAAATCAAGCAAATGTTCCCCGATGTCATTCAAGACGCTTTGTCGCATTGTATTGATATGGAGAAGCCAAGTTTTGAGTGGGATATTGAAGAAATTAATCATTCACTCGAAGATAAACTCTACAAGAAAGGTACAAATTTTGTTACCCCCGAAATGCTTGAAGATACTGTCTATGACGAACTTTGCGACACAATTTTACAAGACGTATTAAAGAGATACGAAGACAAAAAAGCCGAAATTGAAGCGCTAGGTATTCCATTTGAGCAAGTTGAGCGAATGATATTGCTTGACCGCGTAGACAATGCTTGGATGGAACACATTGACGCAATGTCAACATTAAGCCACGAAATCGTAGTACAATCATTAGGCCGTCAGGACCCTATTGTTGCGTACAAACGTGAAGGTTTTGCAATGTTTGACGAAATGATTAGCAATATCCGTGAATCAACAAGTACGATTCTTTTAAATATTGTTGCTCGTCCTACAACTCCACAACCTGTAAAACCAAAAGGCGACTTTATAGCAAGTAGTGGCGGCAAACCACAACGTCCGCAGGGTACAGTACACTCAAACAAGACAGTAGGTAGAAATGACCCTTGCCCGTGTGGTAGTGGCAGAAAGTACAAAAATTGCTGCGGCAAAAACGAGTAGGAGTTAAAATATTTTTGTTATCTTGTTAGACTAGGAGCGTTATGACACTAGAACAAATCAAAGAAAACTTAATAGACGTGCAAAAATCGCTGGATATTATTCGAGCGGTTTTTGACATTAATAAACTATCAGCTGAACAAAGCGAACTTGTAGCACAGCAGTCCGCCCCAGATTTTTATAGCGATATGGAGCAGGTGCGCAAAGTTGGAAAGAGATTGAGTAGCATTGAGAAGAAAATAGCCGATTTACGTGATATAGAAGATAGGTACAATATGATAAAAGAATTTGCTAATGACTGCGCTGAAGATGATACAAGTATGCTTGCCGAACTAACAAAAGAGTTGCAGGAATTAATGCCAAAAGTTCAAGAAATGCGACTTACAGCCCTTTTGCGTGGCAAATATGATAGGCTCGGCGCAATTCTCACTATTCAAGCGGGCGCAGGCGGAACAGAAGCGCAAGATTGGGCGGAAATGCTGCTCCGTATGTATACACGTTATGCAGAAAAGCAGGGTTTTGATTGCACAACTCTTGACCATACTGCAGGTGATGGGGCAGGCATTAAAGGCGCAACTATCAAAATTGACGGCGAAAACGCATACGGCTTTTTAAAGGCAGAAAAAGGTGTGCACCGTCTTGTGCGCATTTCACCCTTTGATAGCAATGCCCGTAGGCATACAAGTTTTGCATCGGTCGAAGTAATGCCGCAAATTGAGAATGATAGCGAAGTCGAGATAAAAGACAGCGATTTAAAGATAGACACGTTCCATAGTGGCGGTTGCGGCGGACAAGGGGTGAACACCACAGATTCCGCAGTGCGTATTAGACATATACCCACAGGTATAGTTGTGCAATGCCAAAATGAGCGCAGCCAAATACAAAACCGTGAATCAGCGATGAAAGTATTGCGCGCAAAACTCGCCGAACTCGCCGAAGAACAGAGACAAGCAGATATAAAGCAGGTACAAGGCAGCCTTAAAAAGATAGAATGGGGTAGCCAAATTCGTAGTTACGTATTTTGCCCGTACACTTTGGTAAAGGACCACCGCACAGACTACGAAACACCAAATGTAGAAGCAGTAATGGACGGAAATATTCAAGACTTTATACTCGAATATCTCAAAAAGAGCGGATAAAATTTTTAAAAAATTGAAAATAAAAAAGTAACATTAAAAATTTAGTTAATACAAGGTACTTTTATGACATACATTGAGAGAATGAAAGAAAAAGCGGCAGAGATACGCAAACAAGATGTTGTGCGTATTTTGGCTATTGAAAGTAGTTGTGATGAAACGAGTGTTGCGGTAGTCGAGAACGGTCGCAAAGTGCTATCAAATATCATTTCAAGCCAAATTGATATACACAAACATTTTGGCGGAGTTGTGCCAGAAGTGGCGAGCCGCAACCATATACTTAATATTATTCCACTTGTTGAACAAGCGCTTGATAAGGCTCATTTGACCTTTAATGATATTGATGCAATAGGAGTTACACAAGGGGCGGGGCTGGTTGGTGCATTGCTTGTGGGGCTTACTACTGCAAAAGCATTAAGTTATGCTCTTAACAAACCACTTATAAACGTAAATCACATAAAAGGACACATTGCGGCTAATTATTTAGCATTTCCTGAACTTACTCCGCCTTTTATATGTTTAATTACGAGTGGCGGGCATACCGCAATAGTAAATGTAGATGACTACAATCATTTTACTTTGATAGGCTCCACGCAAGATGATGCAATAGGCGAAGCCTACGACAAAGTAGCCCGAGTGCTAGGTCTTGAATATCCGGGCGGGGTGAAAGTAGATAGGCTAGCACAAAATGTAGAGCCTGTAATAAAATTTGTGCAGCACGATACTTTGGCAAATAGTTATGACGTAAGTTATAGCGGATTAAAGACTGCGGTTATAAATTATGTGCACAAACTCGAACAAAACGGGCAGCAAATTGACGTTCCTCAAATTTGCGCGTCTTTCCAGCACGAAGCCGTAGATATGCTGACCGCAAAAGCCTTGCGCGCTTGTAAAGAGTATGGTCAAAAAAAGTTAGTCCTTGCGGGCGGGGTGGCTGCGAATTCTTATCTCCGCAGTTCGTTGACTGAAAAATGCAAAGAATTAAATATTTCACTATATTTTCCGCCTATGGAATACTGCACCGACAATGCCGCAATGATAGGCTCGGTCGCTTATTATCAGTTACTCAGCCAAGACCCAGCCGACCTAAACATCTCAGCACTCCCCAGTATTTCCCTAGACGAAGCAATAAACTAAATAAAACAAAAAGCACTCTAAAAATCGAATTTAGAGGCTTTTTCTTTTAAATTTATCAAAAGTCTATTTTATAAACAACGGTTTCATATAAATATCGCTTATGTTAAAGTCTTTTTGTTGGTCTTTCGTAACGTCTAATAATAAAGTGTATAGGAAATTTGCTTTGTCTTCCGCATACATCAAAATTTGCGCAAACGGGTCTTTTTGGGCAAGGATCGCATCTTGTTTACGAGTAACAAGTATTGTGTTACACTCATTTAGTGCCGCAAGAATTTCCTTATTATTTTTACTTGCGAGTAGTTTAATATAAGGGAGTTTGTCTAGTTCATAGATATGCTTTACATATTCGGCACGTAAATTTAATAGGCAAGCAGTTACTATGCGTTGAATTCGTGATTGCGTAAATCTTCGCGAAGTGCAGGCTTCAATAAATGCACGATATTCGACATTTTCACGAGCGGCAGAAATAAGTTTATTTTCAATGCCTTCAATTACATCATAATTAAGTGCCAAATCACTAGGGGTGCCAGTGCGGAAACGGTATAGGGCAAGGTTTCCCCAAATTTCTATATCAGGAATACCTATTGTGCGCAACGCACTTGCAAATATTTGATAGGGCTCGTTTGGTATAAATTTTCGAATATTCCAAATGCGTTTACTTCTGTACACTGATTCACGAATTGCGGTAGCACTGGATAAATTATATTCAAATGCAGCTTCGTCTTTTGCATCGCTTGTTTCGTCTACGCGTTTTACGGTAATAGGAGTTATATCTTTTCTACCACTTGCAAACAATACGCGTAAGTATTCAACAGCCAAAATATTGTTTGGAGTGTCTAAAATATGCGCAACTACTTCGGGACGTGTAAATTTTACAAGCCCAGCATCTATACATTCTTGTAATGCGTGAGTTTTTGCTCTGCCAAGAGAAAAACCATCATTTAAGTTGCGCTTTATACGTGCTTTGTAAAAAGCAGGTTCTTTTGATAGAAATTTTGCAAGTTCGGATAGTGAACGAATATCACCACATTCGCTACCAAAGGAAATGTGAGTAACCGAACCAAAACTTGTGGCAATTTTTATTGCCGCTTGCGCAAATACTTCAGCATTTCCAGTACAAAAGTAAGTAGGAATCTGTACTACTGCCGAAGCGCCACCAGCAATCGCCATTTCCGCACGAACGTATTTTTCACAAATCGCAGGTTCGCCACGTTGGGTAAAGTTGCCGCCCATTATACAAAGACAGGCATCGCACCCACTTTGTTTTAGGCTTTGCTCAATGTGGTATTGGTGTCCATTGTGGAAAGGGTTGTATTCACAAATTATTGCACAAAATTTCATTAAATGACCTCGCTAAATTAATTATTTTATTATAACATACTTTACAATTTTAGCCAAATGAATAATTATAAAAAGGCAACAATTATTGTTGCCTTTTAAAAGAATTATTTTTCAATAATCAAAAATTTAAAAGAAGGATTTGCTGTTTTTTCATAAATAGTCTTCGCTTTGCTCAAATCGATTTTTGGAAAATAAGCATCTCCATTTTTTACTTCCGTATCTACCAAAGTTAAATAAAACTTTTTAGCATAGGGAAGAGCCTGTTCATATATGCTTCCACCGCCACAAATAAAAATTTCTTCGCTTGTGTCTTCGTTGGCCTTTAAGTATTCTGTTAAATTTTGAATAGTATGACAATCTTCCGTGTTTATTTTTAAGGTATTGCTTACCAAAATTGTTTTTCTATTGGGAAGTATTTTGCCAATTGAAAGAAAAGTATTTTTGCCCATAACAACAGTATGATTTATAGTATGTTTTTTAAACCATTCCAAATCTTCCTTTATATGCCAAGGAAGTTGTCCATTTTTACCAATACAAAAATTTTTATCAAAAGCGACAATTATTGAAATCATTATGTTTTCCTTTTTTTGTTTTAATATATTATTTGTTATATAAGCATATATAGTATAAATAATTTCTTACTATTTGTCTAATTTCTAAATATAATTAATTGAATGTATGCAATTTTATTTTATAAACCAATTTATAATTGTGTTAAATTTACAATAAAATCTCTTTTTTGCAGTTGACTTTTTATTTAAAATAGAGTATAATCGTCTTTGTAAATAATTTTTACATATTTTAAATGGAGGTTACAGGGAATGGCAGTACCTAAATCAAAGACCTCTAAAGCAAAGAAACGTTCCAGAGCAGCGAATTGGAAGATTACTTCTCCTGCTATTGTAGAATGCCCACGTTGTCACGAGCCTAAACTTGCTCACCGTGTTTGCAAAAAATGTGGATATTATGATGGTAAACAAGTACTTGTTTTAGAGAAGAATAAGGAACAAGACAAAAAGAGTGCTTAATTTATAAGCACTTTTTCTTTATTTTTACTATAGAAAGCACGAATTTTTAGGCAAATTTATTTGCCTTTTTTAATATAAATATGTTACACTTAATATAACTTATTTTTTATTTTTTTAGAGGTTATTATGTTTAAAATATTATTAGATGCTTACGGGGCAGATGCAGGAGCGCAAGTTGTAATTGATACGGCTTTAGTAGCACTTGATAAACATAAAAATATTATTCTTGAAATAGTTGGCAAACAGGACGAGTTAAAATCATTACTCCAAGGTAAACAATACGATACAGAGCGTTTGATTATCACAAACGCAGATGAAGAAATTACTTGCAATGAAGCACCAGTTGAAGCCATTAGGGCAAAAAAGAATAGTTCGCTTGTGGTATGTATTGACAAGTTAAAAACAGGTGAATATGCAGGAATGGTATCCGCTGGTAGTACAGGAGCAGTATTAAGTGGAGCGGTATTAAAACTTGGTAGACTTTCAGGGCTCTCACGTCCAGCACTTGCGCCAATGTTGCCAACAATTAAAGGTGGCAGGGTGCTACTTATAGACTGTGGTGCAAATATGGATTGCAAGCCAATTAATCTTTGCCATTTTGCGCTTATGGGTAGTGAATATATGCGCGTAATGCAAAATGTAAATCAGCCACGAGTTGCATTACTCAATGTCGGTACAGAAGCGGCAAAGGGTAATGAACTTAGCAAAGTGGCTTATCAGGAATTGCAGAAACTACCTATAAATTTTGTAGGCAATATTGAAGCCCGTGATACTTTAAACGGTGATTGCGATGTTATTGTTACTGACGGTTTTTCGGGCAATGTGTTGCTTAAAAGTATTGAGGGCACAATTATCAACTTAATGAAAGTGATAAAGGCTGGTTTAAAATCGACTACAGCAGGTAAGATTGGCGGACTTTTTGCGAAGAAACCGCTTAAAAACGTCTTAAAAAGATACGATTATCAGGCTTATGGCGGTTCACCATTATTAGGAACTAAACAAATAGTTGTAAAAGCGCACGGTTCAGCAAATATTGTAGGCTTGCTTGCAAGTATTGAACAGGTAAAGGACTATGCCGAACGTGATTTGTTGTCTAAAATCGGTAATACTTTGAGTGAAGTAAAAGTTGATACAGCCGAATAGTGTACTAAAAAAGGGAGAAAAATTTTGAGTTTTAAGAGAATAGAGGTTTTGGGGTTTAAGTCATTCGCTGATAAACTCGCTGTTGAATTTAGTAGCGGAATTACTGCAATCGTAGGTCCAAACGGTTGCGGTAAGTCCAATTTTGCTGATGCTATTCGTTGGGTTTTGGGTGAGCAATCATCAAAAAACTTGCGCGGTAGTTGTATGCAAGATGTTATTTTTAAGGGTTCAGAAAATCGCAAAAGTTTGTCTTTTTGTGAGGTTTCTTTAATATTTACAAATGAAAATCATCAGTTTAATGTGGATTATGACGAAGTAGTCATTTCTCGTAAATTGTATAGGTCTGGGACAAGTGAATATAGTCTTAATCATTCACCTTGTTTATTAAAGGATATCAAAAATATTTTGCACGATAGTGGTATTGGTGGCGATGGTTATTCAATTATAGGACAAGGTAAAGTTGAGCAAATTGTTGCAAGTAAGCCCGAAGATAGACGTGTTATTTTTGAAGAAGCAGCAGGCATTGCTAAGTTTAAAGAGCGTAAAATTGAGGCAGAACGCAAACTTACACGTACTCGTGAGAATCTAACTTTGCTTGAAAATACGGTAATAGAAATCGAAAGACAATTAAACCCGATGAAAGAGCAGGCAGAAAAGGCTAAAAAATATCTTGATTTGCGCGATCAATTAAAATATCAAGAGGTAAATAATTATATTTATCATTATGAAAACGCAAATTCAAACAAGCAACGTATAAATGACTTGCTTGACGGCTTGCGTGAACAGTCAGCGGACAAGGAAAAACAAGTTCAGGCAACAATAGACAAGCAAAACCAGTCATTAGAAGGCATAAAAGCCATTGATGAGCAAATCCAATCACTTCGTGATGAAATTTTGAAATTGACTGTAAATCTTGAAAAAACTGCGGGCGACCGCCGTGTAGCGCAAGCAAAGTTGGAGTATTTACAAGAGCAGTCTGTTAAAATTCAAAATGAGATTGAGCAGGACAAAATAGAATTTGTTAGAATTAATGATGAGTTACAGGCAAAGCAGACCGAGAAATCAGAGAATAATGAACGTTTAAATGCGATGCGTGCTAAATTAGACGAGTTGGAACAAATTTATGCAGGTGTTGCAGAGCAGTTGAGAGTGAGTGAACAGGCGGTTAGTGGCTCACAGCAAGAAATGCAAGACGCAATTTCAAAATTAAGTGATATTAAGGCAAATATTTCGCGTCTGGAAACAGAAATTCAAGCGATTGCCGAACGTGAAAATGAATTAAATCAGCGACTTGCTTCAGTTGAGAGTAAGCGAGATGGCGCAAAAGTTATTGAGCATCAAGCGCAGGACGATTGTGAAGTTGCCGAAGCAAATAGGCGTAATGCGTGGGATAACCTAACAGCATTAAGAGAAAATGTTTCAAATGTTGAGCAAGGCGAAGCAGATTTGCGAGCAAGTTTGGATATTTCAAGTGCTGAACTGGCAAAACTAGAATCTCGCGCAAAATTACTTAACGAAATGCAGGCAGAGTATGAAGGCTATAACGGTACTGTACGTAGATTATTGCTTGATGCATCAAAAAATATTGAGTTGCAAAAGTTGCTTATAGGTGTAGTAGGTGAGTTGATAACAGTGCCAACTCAACTTGAAACAGCGATTGAAATGGCATTAGGTTTTGCAGTGCAAAGTATAGTTACACGTGATGAACAAGACGCAAAACGTTTGGTTAATTACTTAAAATCGCGTAATTACGGGCGTGCAACTTTCTTGCCTATAACGTCTATGAAACCAAAATACATAAACGAACAATATCGTTCGCTACTTAATACTGCTGGCTGCTACGGTGTTGCGAATGAGTTGATTCAGTATGATATGAATTTGGAGCCAGTTTTCAAAAACTTGCTCGGTAATACTGTAATTGTTGACACTATGGATACGGCAGTCAGCCTTGCGAATAGGTCGCATTTTGGCTTTAAAATTGTTACGCTTGATGGCGATGTGATTAATCCAGCGGGTTCAATTACTGGTGGTAGTAAAAAGGCTGAAATAAACAACCTATTATCTCGTGAGCGCGAAATTGAAACTATTGCAGAAAAGATAAAATCTCAGCGCAGCAAAGTTGACGAACAGAAGAATACTCTTGCTGTTTATGGCGAAATGCTTACTAAACTGGCAAAAGAAATTGATGCTCAGGCTAATATGCTTCACGACTATGATGTCGAGTTAGCGCAGAAAGAAGAAGTATTAAAGCACGCACAAGAAGATAGTGAATTGTATTCTGGTGAACTTGATGAGATTAATCAAGAATTATCTCGTTTGACAACTCGCCGTGAAATTTTGGAGCAAGAACTGAATACTACCAAAGCAATGGATGCAGGTGAAATACCTCAGGCAAAAGGTGGAAGTGGTAATAATCAGTATGACATATTGCGTGAAAAGAGAGATAATCTCACAAATCAAATTACAGATTTAAAAGTACAAATTGCTACACTTACAACAGAAATTGGCTCTATTGATAATGAGATTGAAAGATTGCTTACAGAACAAGAAGAGTTAAGCGCAAATATTGATGAGAATAACTCATTATTGGTTAAAAATTCACGCACTATTGAAACCGCAAAAGAACTTGACGCGGGCGCTCAAAATGGAGACGATGCGGATACTGTTAGCAAATTAGATGCCGTGAAAACAAAAGTTGCCGAAATGGAAGAATTAAAGCAAGATTTACACGCAAGCCTTGCAACAATTGAGGAAGAACGTACCCGCGTTACAAATGAGTATGCAAAAATTCAAGAGCGAATTTATCAAGAAGAAGCGCGCCTTGCACAAATTGATACTAATATTGAGAATATGCAAGACCGTATTTTAGAAGATTATGAACTTACATATCTTACTGCGCTTGATATTAAGGATGAAAACTTTGATGCTGAAGGCGCACAAACTCGCATTAATGAATTGAAACGCGAAATAGGCAAACTAGGACACGTCAACGTAAACGCGATTGAAGACAGCAAAGATTTAGATGCAAGGTATACAGATTTATCAACGCAACTTGACGACCTCAAAAAAGCGGAAGAAGATATAATGACAGTTATCAACGAGTTGAGCGCTCAAATGACTGAACAGTTTGACGACAAGTTCCAGAAGATTAATGAGAATTTTTCTCGTATATTTAGAGAATTGTTCGGTGGTGGTAAGGCTCGACTTGTATTGACTGATGACGATGTGTTGACCGCTGGTGTCGACATTATTGCAGAACCACCAGGGAAGGCGCTCGGCAACCTGAACCTATTGAGTGGTGGTGAAAAATCATTAACAGCAATAGCAATATTGTTTGCAATTTTGAAACTTCGCCCAATGCCATTCTGTTTACTTGACGAAATTGACGCAGCATTAGACGATGCAAATGTTGAACGTTTTGCGAAATATCTGCACCGCTTTGCTGGTGAAACTCAATTTATCGTTATTACTCACCGTAAGCCAACTATGGAACTCGCAGACAACCTGTACGGTGTAACAATGGAACAGAAAGGTGTAAGTAAGGTTGTATCTGTTAAGTTAAGCGAAGCAATACAGACCGCAACATCGTAGGTTGTCAAGAGTTCCATTGCCAGCCGTACAGTAAATGTAGTAGTAGAAAGACAAAGTAACAAACGGCTGTCAATTTTTCGCAGACAACCTGTACGGTGTAACAATGGAACAGAAAGGTGTAAGTAAGGTTGTATTTGTTAAGTTAAGCGAAGCAATACAGACCGCAACATCGTAGGTTGTCAAGAGTTCCATTGCCAGCCGTACAGTAAATGTAGTAGTAGAAAGACAAAGTAACAAACGGCTGTCAATTTTTCGCAGACAACCTGTACGGTGTAACAATGGAACAGAAGGGTGTAAGTAAAGTTGTGTCGGTTAAGTTGAGTGAAGCAATACAGACTGCAACATCGTAGGTTGTATTTTAAAAATTTTGAATTTTGAATTAGGAATTTAGTATTAAGGGGAAATAATATTTCTAGGTAGGCAAACTATGGGTTTTTTCAATAAAATTAAAGAAGCATTTAAAAAGACTAAAACATCAATAGACAACAAATTAATGTCTATAATGTCGCACGGCGAACTTGATGACGAATTTTTTGACGAGTTGACGGATATTTTAATTTCGTCAGATTTGGGAGTAGAATGTTCGGAAGAAATTGTGGAACGTCTGCGCGCAGAAGCCAAAAAGACAAAGTTACGTAACCAAGACGACGTAAAACAAGCATTGCGCGAAATAATGCAGGACATTTTGGAACAAAATGAATTGCCAGAAATTACATATCCGCTTGTGCTTATGATTGTTGGGGTAAATGGAGTAGGCAAAACTACAACTATCGGCAAACTTGCTAATTTTTATAAGAATAAAGGCAAGTCAGTATTGCTCGTTGCTGGGGATACTTTTAGAGCCGCTGCAAGTGAACAACTAGCGATTTGGGCAAATAAAAATAGTGTAAAAATCGTACGTAATGATGACGGTGCAGACCCTGCAAGTGTTGTTTTTGACGGTATATCTAGCGCAAAAGCGAAAGGAACAGACGTAGTTATTATTGATACTGCGGGCAGATTGCATAACAAAGCAAACCTTATGGAAGAATTGAAAAAAGTTTCCAAGGTTGTTACAAATAATTGGGGTGAGGCTTGTTATCAAAAACTGTTAGTTCTTGATGCTACAACAGGACAAAATGCATTGAGTCAAGTAGAATATTTTGACGAAGCAATAGAACTTGACGGCTTGATTGTTACCAAATTAGACGGTACTGCAAAAGGTGGAGTAATTCTAGGAATAGCACAAGAGTACAATACTCCCGTTATGTTTATTGGTACGGGTGAGAAGATAGACGATATAGACGAGTTTGACGCAAAAGAATTTGTTGAAGCAATTATTTAGACATCCTAAAAACAACCACGAAGAAAGTAATATAACTTTTAATTATGGTTGTTTTTAATTTTCCTATATTAGTAAAAAATATATAGTGAAATATACTCAAATATCTAAATGTGAGTGAAAGTGTCGTTCTTTTTTAATAAATGTATGATATAATGCTTGCGGAGGTGGAAAATGAAATTTAGTGATAAGTTAAAAAAATTAAGAAAGGAAAATAATCTTACGCAAGACGAATTGGCAGATAAATTGTTTGTTACAAGGACTGCTGTTTCTAAATGGGAAACTGATAATGGATATCCAAGCATAGAGAGTTTGAAATTGCTTTCAAATCTTTTTCATACAACTATTGACGAACTCATTAGCGATGAAGACATTGAAAATAAAAAACATTTGGAAGATAAAATTGCTAAAAATTTCTATTGGGGAGTACTGGCAAGTTTCTTAATTGCGTTAGGTTTTGCTATCGCAACGTGGATTACGGATATCCCTTATTTTATAATAGGTAGTTTTATAGGAGTGCTTGCATACTGGGTATTTGCATATTTTACAGTTCCTAGATATAAGAGAATAGAAGCCCGCAAAAATGGTAGTTTTACAAAATTCTTAATTATTAGATTAGCAATTTTAGCATTTTTGATTGTAATTATTATTTTAACAGCGATTCAAACTTTTTAGTTTAAAAAATGTTAAAATTTAAATTTTATTATGCTTAAACATTTATTATTTAATATAAAAAACACGGAGTATTATCCGTGTTTTTATATACTAGGCTCAAAGTCTTGAAATATAATATTGTCTACATATTTTACGATTTCTAGATATTGAGTTTGAGATTTGACTGTCCAGCCTAAAATGGGTAGACCTTTACATTTGTGTGCTTTCACAAATCTACTAGGTAAGTCAAGCACGTTATAAGCAATAAATTGCGGCTGTGCACGTTTATTAAACCACATTTTACGTAAAGCAAGCCTTTTTATCCAAGATTTTGGGCGGTCAGTCATATTTTTAGCAAATTTTGCACTAAGTAGTCCGCGAATTACTTCAGGAGCATTGTTTTTAAACCATTCAATACTGAAAGGGTTAAAAGATTGTACAGCATATTCGCCACTGTAATTTTTTAAAACTTCGTATATTTTTGCTTCATCAGCGCCGACTTTTACATTTTCAGATTTGATTTCCACTAAAATTGGAGTACGTCCATTTACAAAATCAAGTACTTCCTGAAAAGTTGGAATGGTGTACTCTGTACCAGCCAACTTGTAGTTTTTTAGGTCGTCTGCTTTTAAATTTTTTAAATAACCGTCTTGTCCTGTCATACGTCCAAGTTTGCTATCGTGGAACACAACCACAGTACCATCCGAAATTACGTGAACATCTAATTCAATAGCATATCCTTTTTCTATAGCTTTCTCAAAGGCAGGAAGAGAATTTTCTGGTATATCTTCGTTATTAAAAAACCCCCTGTGCGCTATAAATTTTTCAACCAACCAAGATTTGAATATTTCCATACACTTTCCTCTACTTTTTTACAGTATAACAAAATGCGACAAAATTATCTACTAATTTTTTATATTTTATGCAAAATTAAAAGGAAAATGACGAATTTAGACAAGAAAATCGCATTTTTTTACATTTATATATCACTTTTGATTGTTAAATAAGTATTAAAAGTCTTGAACAAAAAAAATAAAGAGTAAACCAACAATAAAAATATATTGCATTATTTAGTTACTTTTTGTATAATAAGATGATTATTTTAAATTGTTAAATTCAACAAATTTAGGAGTAACATAAATGGACGACAGACAGAAGTATATTCGTAATTTTTGTATAGTTGCACATATAGACCACGGCAAAAGCACATTAGCAGACCGTTTGCTAGAAGAAACAGGCACTGTTGCAAAACGTGATTTACAAGAGCAACTGCTTGACAGTATGGATTTGGAACGTGAACGTGGCATAACTATTAAACTCACACCAACCCGTATGAAATATACTTACGAAGGACACGAATATATATTAAATCTTATTGATACCCCAGGGCACGTAGACTTTACTTACGAAGTTAGCCGTTCTCTTGCTGCTTGTGAAGGGGCTATTTTGATAGTTGATGCAGGGCAGGGAGTAGAGGCTCAAACACTTGCAAATGTTCATCTTGCGCTTGATAATAGACTTGAGATTTTACCTGTAATCAATAAAATAGATTTGCCAAGTGCAGAACCTGAAAAAGTTAAGCACGAAATTGAGGAAGTAATTGGGATTCCTGCTATGCACGCACCCTGCATTTCTGCAAAAGAAGGGACGAATATTAAAGATGTGCTTGAAGGAATTATAAAAGAATTCCCAGCCCCAAGGGGTAATGAAGATGCTCCTATGAAATGTTTGGTATTTGATAGTTATTATGATAATTTTAAGGGCGCAATTTGTCTTGTTCGTGTGTTTGACGGAAATGTCAAAAAAGGCGATAAAATCAAATTTATGCAGACAAATAATGAGTTTGAAGTAACCGAAGTAGGTTATTTTACTCCAAAGCCAGTTGAAAGTGAAATTTTAAGAGCAGGTGAAGTAGGATATATTGCTGCAAGCATCAAGAAAGTCAGTGAAGCCCGTGTCGGCGATACTATTACAAGTGCTACTAATCCCGCCAGCGAAGCATTACCGGGATACAAGCAAGTAAAACCAGTTGTATTTAGTGGTATTTTCCCTGTTGATGGTAGTAAATATGGTGAACTTAAAGATGCGCTTGAAAAACTCAAACTAAATGATAGCGCGCTTGAATATTCTCCTGAAACTTCGGTTGCACTCGGCTTTGGTTTCCGTTGCGGTTTTTTAGGGCTTTTGCATATGGAAATTATTCAAGAAAGGCTAGAGCGTGAGTTTAATCTTGATATTATTACAACAGCACCAGGGGTAAGTTATCACATATACAAGACAAACGGAGAAATGCTTGAAGTTAGTAACCCAAGCAATTTGCCAGAAGCAAGTCTAATTGAAAGAATGGAAGAACCCTATGTAAATATGCACATTTTTACACCGCCCGAATATATGGGGGCAATTATGGAACTCTGTACTGACCGTCGTGGTGAAAATACAGATGTTGTGTACCTAGATGAAAAACGCGTGCGCCTTGACTATTCAATTCCACTAAATGAGATAATTTACGACTTTTTTGATAGTCTAAAAAGCCGTACGCGTGGTTATGCGAGTCTTGACTATGAATTAAGCGAGTATAAGCCAAGCAAACTTGTTAAACTTGATATTTTGCTAAAAGGTGAAATTTGTGATGCTTTAAGCCTTATTGTTCACCAAGATAAAGCCTATGAGCGCGGCAGAATAATGGCTGAAAAACTGAAAGAAGTAATACCAAGGCAAATGTTTGAAGTGCCTATTCAAGCAGCAATAGGCGGCAAAATTATTGCCCGTGAAACTGTAAAAGCATTTCGCAAAGATGTACTTGCAAAGTGTTATGGTGGTGATGTAACTAGAAAGCGTAAACTTCTAGAAAAGCAGAAAGAAGGTAAAAAGAAAATGCGCAATATTGGTTCTGTTGAAGTACCAAGTGATGCATTTATCAGTATTTTAAAAATAGACTAGGGGTGATTATGGTAACAATACAAGTACTAAAAAATGCTAGACAAGTTTTAGATAATAAAAACACTATAAATAAAGAACAATTTTTATCTAAATAAAATTGAATTTACAAAAGGAATTTAAATGTCTAAATCGCAATTTGCCTTATATATTCATATACCGTTTTGTGTGTCCAAATGCAGTTATTGTGATTTTTGTTCCTTTGTGCCCAAGTTAGAGCAAGTAACAACCTATATTTCTGCACTAAAACAAGAAATAGAGTCAGCAAAGGAAAAAACGAAGGGGAGGCAAGTATCATCTATTTATATAGGTGGTGGTACTCCGTCCACACTCCCAGCGGGAGCCGTTGAAGAAATTATGGCTTGTGTCCGCAAAAATTTTGATTTGGTCGAAAATTGCAGCATAACAATAGAAGCCAACCCAAATTCTTTTGATAGCGAAAAAGCAAAGGAATATGCACGCGCTGGTTGTAACCGTTTGAGTTTGGGACTCCAAAGCGATAATGATAAAATTTTAAAAGTATTAAATAGGGCTCATAATTTTAATGATTGCGTAAATGCCGTACAGTTTGCTCTAAATAATAATATCAATGATATTAATGTTGATATAATGCTTGGAGTTCCTCAGCAAACTAAACGCGATTTGGAAATTACTTTGCAAAAAGTGATTGACTTGCCAATAACGCATATTTCGGCTTATGGCTTGATTTGCGAACCAAATACGCCATTAACTAATGCAATAAGACAAGGTAAATTAATTTTGCCCAGTGATGACGAAGCGGTTGAAATGTATGACTATACGGTAGATTTTCTTGCAAAACACGGTTTTAAAAGATATGAAATCAGTAATTTTGCAAAAGAAGGGTATAGGTCAGCACATAATATGAATTATTGGAAACGTGGGGAATATTTAGGACTTGGACTTGCTGCTCACTCGTTTTATAATGGTACGCATTGGCACAATACTGAAGATTTTACTAAATATCTGCAAAACCCAACAAATTGCCGTGAAGACATCGAACACGAAACCATACAAACAGCAAAAGAAGAAATGATAATGCTCGCCTTGCGTACAACAGATGGATTAGACATTGAAAAATATAACAACACTTTTTCTTGCGATTTTTTACAAGAATATAAGTCTGCTATAAATAAATTACTAGAAAATGATTTGATACAAATCAAAAACGGGGTAGTTAGAATCAAAAATCTTTATATTTCAAACGCAATTATTGCAGAATTTTTTTAAATCGAGAAATTTAGTAAATTTAAGCAAGTTTTAAGTTAACAAAAAGTAGAGAAATTTCATATAAAAAGTAAAATTTGATTTAAAATACTTGCAAAGATACTTTAAATATGTTAAACTCATTCTACAATTTTGTTAAAATGGTGCCATAGCCAAGTGGTAAGGCCAAGGTCTGCAAAACCTTTATTCACCAGTTCGAATCTGGTTGGCACCTCCATTTGCCGAAGTGGCGGAATTGGCAGACGCAAGGGACTTAAAATCCCTCGAGAGCAATCTCGTACCGGTTCGAGTCCGGTCTTCGGCACCAATCACAGTTTCGGCTGTTTTTTTGTTTTTTAGGGATTTTAAGCCCCTGCGGGACTTAACTCTGTTGAGCCAGACCGCAGCGAAGCTGCTCCCAGCTTTGGCTAAAAACAGCACGCCTGTGCTATTTTCTTAACGCGTCGCCCCCTCGAGAGCAATCTCGTACCGGTTCGAGTCCGGTCTTCGGCACCAATCACACCTTTAAAGTTTAAAGGTGTTTTTTTAAACCATTTATTATAAAAATATAACTTAATAGGTTTTAAAACTAAAAATTTTTGAAATTTTTTTGATTTTTTTATAAAAAACGCTTGCAATGATTGAAAATATTTGTTATTATATATTCGTTCACTCGTAAGAGTTGAACACCTTGGGAGCTTAGCTCAGTTGGTAGAGCATCTGCCTTACAAGCAGAGGGTCACAGGTTCGAGTCCTGTAGCTCCCACCATTATTATGCGGGAGTAGCTCAGTTGGTAGAGCGTTACCTTGCCAAGGTAAATGTCGCGGGTTCGAGTCCCGTCTCCCGCTCCACTAAAAATATAAAATGTGAGTCCTTGTCGGGACTCTTTTGTTTTTGCTGTGTAGAGCAAAAACAAGCACTTTTTATAAGTGCAACCCGCGACAGTTTGAACCTGCGGTTCAATCAACTACGCAAAGTTGAGTTAATAAATTACTCAACAACTTGCTTATTGGCGCAAGTTCTTGTTCGTCCCCGCTTTGTTTTTGCTTTTAAAAACTTTTGTTCTAAAACAATTTACAAATATCTATACTTTGTGTTAAAATTTATACATATTGTTTGGGGAGGCATATGTTGCGTATTTTAGGTATTGACCCAGGTTATGGTATAATTGGTTTTAGTGTTATTGATAAAAGTAACAGTGGTAATAGTGTGGTAGATTATGGAGTAATTACAACACCAAAAGATATGCCATTTGACCAACGTTTAAAAGTAATATACGAAAGTATGAATACGCTTATAGACAAGTTCTCACCGCAAGAATGTGCTATTGAAAAGCTGTACTTTAATAAAAACATTACGACAGGTATACCCGTAGCAGAAGCAAGGGGAGTAATATTATTAAGTATAGTAAATAGAAATATTCCAGTATTTGAATATACTCCGCAACAGATAAAGATGGCACTTACTGGGCTTGGGAAAGCGGACAAAAGTCAAGTACAGTTTATGGTAAAAACTTTGTTGCACCTTGCCAAAATTCCACGCCCAGACGATGCAGCAGATGCGGTTGCAGTGGCACTTTGCCATAGCCAAACAAATCAACAAATGTTAGGATTGAGATAGTATGATAAGTTTTGTTAAAGGAATAATTGCAGATAAAGGTCTTGGGACAGTTACACTTGATAACAACGGAGTAGGCTTTGAGATAAATGTGAGCAGTTTTTGTTGGGAGTCCATAGGAGAAATAGGTGAAGAAGCCAAGTTGCTTACATATATGCACGTCAAAGAAGATGAAATGTCGCTGTTTGGCTTTATAGATAAGTTTGAAAAAGAAGTCTTTATGAAATTAATTTTAGTCAATGGTGTAGGTCCAAAAATGGCCATTAATATTTTAAGCGGTATTAGTGCACAAGACCTGAGTTTCGCTATAGCCACTCAAAATGCAAGTGTATTTAAAGGCATAAAAGGTGTTGGCACTAAAATTCGCGACAGAATTTTACTCGAACTGAAAGAGAAGATTGATGCGCTTTCTCATCTGGCAGAAGTGAATATGACAGCAACTGAAATCAACAGTAGCGAGAATTTCGCTCAGGCACTCAATGTGCTTATTGATTGGGGGGTACCTAGACCACAGGCTCAGGATATTTTGACAAAAGTTTACGATACGAAAGATACAATGGAAGACTTGATTGCAAAGGCATTTAAAGAATTAGGGAGAAAATAGCAAATGGAAGATGACGAAAGATTTATCGCAAGTACAAAGTCTGATATTGACGAAGTTATTGAAAATAGTTTGCGACCAAATACTTTGCGTGAGTATGTAGGGCAGAAAAAAATAAAAGACAGCCTTTCTATATATATACAAGCAGCAAAAGCACGTAATGAAGCCCTTGACCACGTGCTGCTTTTTGGCCCTCCAGGGCTAGGAAAGACCACGCTTTCGCATATCATAGCAAACGAACTTGGAGCGCAACTTCGTGTAACCAGTGGACCAGCAATAGAACACGCAGCAGACTTGGCAGCAATTTTAACTAATCTCGGCCGCAATGACGTGCTATTTATAGACGAAATACACAGGCTCAGTAGAGCAGTTGAAGAAGTGCTTTATCCTGCTATGGAAGACTTTGCTCTTGATTTCGTAGTAGGGAAAGGTCCTGCAGCCAAAAGTATAAGACTAAAAATTCAGCCTTTTACACTAATAGGCGCAACTACGCGTGCGGGTATGTTAACAGGTCCATTGCGTGATAGATTTGGTGTAATGGGCAGACTTGAATTGTATGAGCCAGATGAGTTAAGCGAAATTTTGACGCGTTCAGCTAAAATTCTAAATATTGATATTACACCCGATGCGTCGCTGCTAATCGCTCGTTCTTCTCGTGGAACACCGCGAATAGCAAATAGATTTTTAAAACGTATTCGTGATTATGCAGATGTAAAAGGTACGGGTAAAATTGATGCAGACATCACCCATAAGGCGCTAAAAATGATGGAAGTGGATGATTTAGGGCTTGATTTTATCGACCATAGGTTACTCGAAACTATTATAGACAAATTTAATGGTGGACCTGTTGGACTTGATACTTTAGCCGCTGCAACAGGTGAAGAAGCAACAACTATCGAAGAAGCTTATGAACCATTCCTTATACAACAAGGTTTTATTGCTCGCACAAGTAAAGGACGTGTTGCAATGCCACGTGCTTACGAACATTTAGGTAAAAAACTTGAAGAAAATAAGGAAAAACAACTAAATTCGCTCGCAAACGACACAATGCCCGAATAAAAGTCAAATTTTGAGCCGATTTTAATTGATTTATTTGGGAATTTATGTATAATTATTATTATAAACTTAAAGGAGAAAATAATGTTTTCATTAATTGCAAATGGTGCAGAGTCAGGTGGTGGTGGTAACGCAACTTTGTGGATACTTTTAGTATTGCTTGTCGTGTTGATTGTTGCATATATTTTTAGTTATATAAAACGCAAAAAATACAATCAAGAAACTACAAATATGTTAAATAGTCTCAAACCAGGCGACAAAGTAAAGACCTATAGCGGTTTTTACGGTACCGTTGTATCAATTCGCGAAACAACAGATGGTAAAGTAGTTACACTTGAAACGGGTGATGACGAGCACAAGAGTTATACCACAATAGACAGCAACGCAATTTATTGTATCGACAAGAAAGAAGATATCGTTTATGATATGGATGGTAATGTCGTTATGCCTGCTAGCGAAGAAGAAAAGCAAGCAGCAGCGGAAAGTGCAAATTCTGTTGAGATAGATAAAGCTACAGAAGAAATCGCCGAAGTTGTTAATTCAACAGCAGAAGAAAGCAAGGACGATGAAACAATCGAGCAAGACACAACTGCTAGCGAAAATACAGATGCAAATGTAGTTGTCGAAGACGCACCAGAAGAAACAAAAAAGCCACGTAAAAAACGTAGTTCAAGCAAAAAATAACAATAAAATTTACAAGTCCAAATTTAGGGCTTGTTTTTTATTTGTAAGTGGTTTTTGATAGTTTGTCTTTTTTGAAATTTTACATTGACTTTTTTGCTTTCTATGTTATAATCGGTTAAACGTAAGGAGAATAATAAAATGGTAATAAGAAATCCTAGTGATGAAAAATTGAGGCAATACATTCTATTTGCATTAGTAGAAAGTAGTTGGGGGGAAAAGAAAGGATTATTTTTTAATAGCTTAACTGCTAAAATTATAAAGAAATATGATTTTAGGGATTTTACTTCACAAGAGCGAAAAGAAGTTTATCAAAGAATAAAGTTAATATTAAATTCTCTTGTTGCGGAAAATATTGTCGAATTTGGGATACAAATAAATAAAAATGATTTTAAAATATTATATACATTGTCGCCAGAATGGGAAAATAAACTCAAATCTGATTATACATCTTTATTAGTTAAAGATTTAAACGAATTGACAAAAGAACAAAAAATAACTTTAATTAAACTTTTTAAGCAAAAGAAAGTAGTTTACCTAGATGAATTAGAAACTTTGAGTATTCCAAATTATGTAAAAACTATGCAGGCACTATATTACGCAGGCTTAATAGAATTTCATAGACACAGTAAGGATAAAAATCAAAAAACAATTAGGCGCAATAATTGGAAAATAACTAGCAAGGGTAAAAAAGCACTAATTAGATTAAATACAAAGACGGGTTTGGTATTTGAAGCTAATATAGAAAATCTCAATGAGACTTATTTTGAAAGATGCGTTCTATTTAGTTTGTTTGAGTATAATATGTTAGGAGTAAGTAGTGATTTTAGGCGCATTTGCGATAATGCTCATAGTAAGTATTTGCTTTATTATGCGAAAGATGGTTTGTTGGAACAATTAATGCGTAAAACTTTAAGAAATTTAATTCATAATGGTAAAGTTGTATACGATTTTATACAGGATTCCGAAAACGGTGAAACAAAAGTTATATATAGATTAACTCTACAAGCACAGAAAAAAGTTTCAGAGGTTTATAACCAAACAATAGAAAATAAAGCAAGGAAACTAACAAACGAACAGAAAGAATTGTTAGAGAAAATAAGTGTTAAATACAAAGCTAATGCCCCGCTTCTTATAAACGAAATGGAGTTGCAAGACCATAGCATAGCTAAATCTTTATTAAAAATGGGGTTGGTAAGCAAGCGTAAAATTGCAGCAAATCAGCAGAAACAGGGGAATTTTTATAGAAACAGTATTGAAGGAAACAATATATTAAAATTTCTTGATGAACAAAACAAAAATCAAATTCAACAACAAATGTAAAATAAATTGTTGATAAAATAAAAAATAATCTTAAACAGGCGAACAAGTACTCCTTGTACGCTTTTTGTTTAATGTATTTTGTTATAAATGATTAAAAAAATACCTTTTTGTTAGATAGTGCAAAAGGGTATAATTATATAATGTATTTAAATTCACAATAAATCAAGCAAATCATCGTGATAATCATCTTCGCGTACATCAAGTAATTTGTCTGCAGAAATTTTTAATACCTGACACAATTTTCGAATATCGGCTATGCACGGTTCTGCGCGTCCTTGTTCCCAGTTGCTAATGTTATATGATTCAACGTTCATTAATTTTGCTAAATCTGCTTGATATAGCCCACGGCTCATTCGTATCTTTCTTAATCTTTCATTAAATTTATATTCCATAACTATATATTATATATAAAACAATAAAAAATACTTAATATCAGCAAAATTCACTTGACAATAGCAAATATTGCTAATAAAATTAATTTAGGACAAAAAATGATACAAATTATATTGAAAAATTTTCGATTTTAGTTTTAGCAAAATTTATTGATACAAGTTTGTATAACATAAGTTTTTTGTCGAAAAATCGGGTATAATGTAAAAATATAGAGATTTTTTCTATAAAAATAGGAGTGCAAATCTATGCAAATTAATGTAAATCTCGAGTGGGGCATCATACATTTGTCTGGCTGGCGTGGTAGTCCGCATTCCAATATAACGTATACTTCCGCCAGACTATTTGCTAGCGCAAATAGACATCCTGTGTGTTGCCTTTTCGCTTGCGAAAAGTCTGGCAGAAATATGAGTAATAGTAAAGGCGGATATTCACGCCAGCCATTCGCGGAGCCTTAGACGAAGGATCTCACCCGTACAAATAAAAGGAGAGTAACAATATGCAAATCAGCGCAAAAACACGTTTAGTATGCCTAATAGTAGCCCTAGTATTTGAGGTTTGTGCACTTGTCGGCACAGGTACCTATCTAATCATAAACCACATAAATAATGCTAATGCCCTAAAAGGCGGTAGCTCGTTAGGGGATATTATTAGTTCGGAAAATAGCGCATTTGTGGATTATGATACTTATGAGAAGTTAATGGATAGGCTTGGAGACCGTACAGGTGGAGCTACAACATTGGAAAATGGCGGTACGCCAATAGTGTTTGAAATGGCAGGGGAAGAATGGCAAGTGGTATACCGCGACCCAGCAAATGCTGATATTATAACCGTATGGATGACTGAGCCTTATACAACATCGGTATTTGGTTCCAATGATACATATAGTAGTTCAA
>CALWPB010000003.1 GCA_944383315.1 uncultured Clostridia bacterium
ATGACAACGACAGAAGTATTCGTTTTTTTTGCAATTAAGAGAGTTAGGTATAAAAAGAGAAACATAGACGATTTTTTGTCTATGTTTCTCTTTAATATTCTGCTAGTTTCAAAAGTAAGTGACTAATTTTGTGTTTTTTTTATTTTATTTAAAAAGATATTTTTTATAAAATTAAAATTTTTAAGTAAAAAACACGGACAGTAAATCCGTGTTTTTTAAATTAATTATACTAAATATTAGTACTTGATGTAGTGCTTTGAGTGTCTTGAGTAATCAAATTTTCGGGTGGTGTATAGTTTTCATTATCTTTAAATGCTTCTGGATGAATTGAGGTAATAGTGCTAGGCAAAGTAAATGTTTCGTCAGTTATTCCGCCTGTTGCTTGGAATGCGAAGGCTTCAATGGTGGTCGTTCCTTCGTTTAGTATTACACTTGTAATGTTAAAGCACCCACGGAATGCACCTTCAGAAATCACGGTTACAGTGCCAGCAATTTCAATGTTACCCGTTAAAGATAGACACATATCAAATGCATACTCGCCAATTTCTGTTAAGTTGGTTAGGTCGCTTATGTTTGCGCTTGTTAGGTTAAAGTTCCATCTAAATGCATTTTTACCAATACTTGTTACAGTATTTGGCATTTCAATTGAAGTGAGATTGTATGCACCAGCAAACATTGCGTCGGGAATGGCGGTAATAGTGTTGTTAAGTATTACTGAACTTACCTTGTTATCACCAGCAAAGAGCCCAGCATAAATATTTGTATAACTGCTCAAATCAACGATGTTTGAAACCCCAATATAATCAATTAGATATGTTTGTCCTGAAAGTGCCGAACTGCCACCAAATGTTACCGTGCGGAATAGACCGTCAGTTGAAATAGTTGTTGCAAATTCGGTTGTTTCGCTTGTATTTATTATTTCAATACCCAAACTACTAAACTGCATAGTAGCATCATTTTCAAAATTTAAATCATCAATATTAAATGGAAGTCCTAATTTAACAAGTTTGTGTGCATCGACGAAAGAAGCAGTATTAACAGTATGTTTATTTTTGTTGTTTTCATCATATTCCCAAACTAGAGTTGTTAGATTTTCTGCGTTCATTATAGCAAATGCTTGGAACTCAATTACACTACTTGGCAAATAAATTTCTTCAATAATAAGATTCGAATTAAACGCATTTGAGCCTACTTGAGTAATTCCATTTGTGTCTTCACGTAAATCAAGAATAGGAGAGTTACCAATGTATCCAATAAGTACAACTTTATCTTTGTCATCAGTAGCGGGGGCTGTTTTCTTCCAAAGCACAGCACCATTTTCGAGGTACTCGATTGTTCCACTAAAATTACTTGCATCAGTTCCAATTTCTACCACAGAGTTTTCATTTTCTTCACCAACACCGAATAATGCTTCTTTTTGACTCATATTAGAGAAGTTTTGACTCATATAAACTATGCGTAAATTTCTACATTGATTGAACGGACTATTGCCCCAACTTACACAAGTTGTTGGTATTACTATTTCATACAAATTTAAACAGTTTTGGAACGCGTTTTCACCTAAGGTGGTGAGTTGTGAATTTGCAGTTAGCCCAATGCTATTTAGTCGCATATCATCGCTAAACGCGTATTCATCAATTATTTTTATGCTTTCAGGAATGTTGATTGTTTGAAGGTTAGGACAGTACGAGAATGCCGATTGTCCAATAGTATCTAGTGTACAGTTTGCACCAAACGTAACCGTAGTTAGGTTAAAGTTGTTGTAGAACGCTGCTTGCCCGATTGTACCTATTACACTATTTTCTCCAAAGGTAACTGTTGTTAAGTTACCACAGTAACCGAATGCATTTCGCTCAATTATATTTAGTCTAGTATTTGCGGCAAATGTAACGGTTGTTAAAGTATCCAAGTTATAAACAGCTGCAACCCCTAAAGTTGTCAAAGTGGACGGGAACGAAAGAGTTTTGAGAGCAGTTTTTTGGAAATTACCTTGCTCAATTATTTGCAACCCTTCATTTAATACAATATTTGTTAGATTTGTACAGTTAAAGAATGCACCGCGTTTTAAGGTCGTTACCGAAGTTGGTAAAGTAAAGGTTGAGAATTTACAGCCAGAGAATGCATATTCGCCGATAGTTGTTAGCCCTGTTGCATTGATTTCTTGAATTTGTGATTGTGCAAAAGCGCCTACACCAACGCTCGTTACTGATGCTGGTAGGGTGATTGTTTTAATTGAAGAACCAGCAAACGAGTATGAGCCTGAGTTCCAACCACTATCAGATACAGACCCACCGCGTAAAGAAGTGATTTGATAAGTATTTGCATTGCCAGCATCAAAGAACGCTTTGTCTACTATGTTAGCCCCGTGTGATATTCCAGTAGTGCTTAATGCTCCTGTGAGCCTAATGTATTCGGGAACGGTGAGCGATTCGGCAGAGTTGAGTCCGCGTCCAATATTTGCAGTACCGTCTGCATTTAGTTGATATGAGAATAAATTGTCGTCCCATTGACCCCAAGTTGCATTTAAAGTAATAGGTCCAGTCGTGCCTGCGGGGAGAGTAACGGTCTCTTTACTTGTCTTGTCTGCATCTCCAACAAGTTGCCAGCCCAAGAAATTGAATCCTGTCCGTTCGGGCTCAGCTGTCGCAATTTCAATAGGATTTACGCGGCTATATGTGTAATTTTGAGTTAATTCTGCAGTACTATCCACATTTTGATAATTAATTGCAAAATTTTGACCTATAGAAGTTGCAGTGAATGCATATTCTTGTGCTCCCATTATAAATGAATAATTTTCTTCAGTCGATACAATTTCATTATCAAGTTGCCATCCTTTAAAGTCATAATATTGATATACTCTGGCAACAAGTGTTACATTTTCACCATATAAGTAAGTGTCTGCACCGCTAAATGATAATATACCATCATCACGGGTAATAGTAAGTGCATATGAGTTGCGAGTGTAATAATAGTTGACAACGGTTGAACCATCATTGTTTACTTGTACGTGTTGTATTGATGGTGCTGTGAATCCTGTATAATCATCAAGAAGCGGAGCATCAACCATTGTATCAGCTTGTGCATAATTAGTAATAGAAGTTACAGAATAATTTTGTAAATCCAAGTCTTGCAAGTAGTGGTTTACTGTATAAGCAACAGGAGCGGATGACCAGTGTGCTGTATACTCTCTATCTCCGATACTACCTTGCGTGATAGTTACGTTCATAGTTATTTCAGTAATGTCAGTACCTGTCCAACCATCGAATATGTAACCTGTACGTGTAGGAGCAGTAAGGCTAAATGTTGGTGTCTCCACTGTGTATGAAGTAGGATTTTGAGCAGTACCATTATTTAGATTATAGTTAATAGAATATTCAATGGCAGTTGTAACTGCGGTAATAGTAATATTATTTTTGGGCATTATGAAGGAAACAGTTGTGCCTGATTTGTTTAATTGAATATCTGGGATGTTTGCTGTCCAATCGCTAAAATTATAACCGTTTAAAAGAGTTGCATTAAGTGTAACTGTTTTGCCCCAGTAATAAGGTTCCGTGCTGATACTTTCAATACCATTTCCAATAACAGTTACGGTATAAGTGCTACGAATATAACGTAGTTCAATACTACTTTCGCCATTTGCGCTAATGGTTAATTTTGTGTTACTTGGAGTAATGTATCCATCAATTACATCAGGAGTAATAGTGGTTTCTGTGTCAGTCGTACCAAAGTATTCTTTTGTTTCATCTGGTTCAATAGAATATTCGCCATTTTCGTTCATCAAGTAAATAAATACTGTGTACTTTGTGTCTGTTCTAGGTGTCCAGTTGGCTACAAATTTTCGGTCTCCTGTACTTCCTATAGAAATACTTGTTTCTTGTAATGGCTCGTCATTTTCGTTATATAATGACCATCCAGCAAAATCGTAACCAGGGCGGGTAGGTGCGGTAGGTTGAATACTTTCTGTTATATCGTAGTGAATAGGATAACTTCCTTCACTTGCTTGTATTCCTCCTTGCAAATCATATGTAATTGTATATACTTGTGGAGTCCAAGTTGCTACAAATGTTATATCGCCAAGGTAATCAGCAGGATTAAATTGATAATCAACTATTGCCGCACCATTATTATATTTCCATCCTGCGAACACATAGCCATTTTGTGTAGGTTTGTCTAAGGTATATGGCATATCTTCAACTGTGTATGAATTGTGTTGCGTGTCTAAAATACCGCCGTTAAGTTCGTAATTTATGTTATAAGTAATAGGTGTCCAATTTGCTGTATATTCGCGATTACCAGAACTACCTTTTGTAATAGTAACATCAAGTGTAATTGATTGTAGGTCTGTACCAGACCATCCAGTAAAAATGTATCCATCACGCGTTGGACGAGAAAGTGTAAAGTTTTCTGTAAATTGAGTGTATGTGTCTGGACAAATGGCTGAACTACTAAATTCACCACCATTTAAATTGTATGAAATCAAGTAGATTTGGTCGGCATATGTCGCTGTAAGATTTAAATCACCCGTAATATTATGAACACGGAAATTTAACTGTGCTAGGGAATCTGGATCATTAGTTACGACCCAACCTGCAAATGTTTGTCCGGTTTTTTCAGGGTTAGTAAGTACAAAATCATCTTCTACATTGTATGTTGTAGGATTAGTTTTTCCATTTGGATATTGTCCACCAGCAAGGTTAAGATTAATGTTGTATTGTAGTAAATTATATCCAGCATAAAAATCTAGCGCATTTGCAGGCATTGTTAATCTTGATAAATCTACAGGTCTTTTACCGCTGATATCTGTGCCAGTTGCCCCTGTGTCGGTGTCGAACCATCCAACAAAACTGTACCCAGAAGGGAAAGATATGGAAGGTACGGTAATATGATCGGAGTACGCAATATTTTCAGTGATTGTTATAATTTGATTCCCATTATAGTAATGGAAATTTGTCTCATAAGTATTTATAGTATATTCTGCAGTTAAGGAAATAGATGCTCCGTTATCATTGATGTCAAGGCCATACGATATCATATCGTCAAGAGTAATAGTTGCACCGTCGTCTATTTTGATATCTAATATAGTCCAATTAGTGAACGTATATCCAATTATGTTAAATTTATTATCTTTTGCTGCTATTTCGGTATACAATGGGAGAGTTAGAGTGCTGTTATATATGTACTCAATAGGAGTATATTCATTACCATTAGATATAAGGTTTAAATAGTATACATTTGGTGAATAAACCAAGTTAAATGTACTGTTTGGCATTATAGTGTGTTCTAGTTTTGTCAAATCTGTGTTTAAATGATAACCATCAATCAAAATGGGTTCTAAAGTAATTGTATCCCCAATAATGCCACTAATTGATTGACTTTTGGCAATTTGCACACCTTGCTCATCAACATATCGTATTGTATAAGTAGTAGGCAGTCCAATATAATTATATATAGCATATAGCATTATGTCTGTTGTAGAAAAAATATAGTCGCCGCCTTGCACAATTTGTGGTTCATTTTTATCAAGGCTCCAACCAACAAATTCACTACCTTCAAGTGATGGCGTGGGGAGTTGACCATAAATACCCCGTACTTCTACTTGTTTTTCATAATATCCATAGTTATTGAGATTGAAATCTAATGGGTCTTCTATTATTCCACCGCAAGTATCTAATCTAAGCATAATAGAATCAACTTTTTCTTGTTTGTTGTTTACTAGGAATGCAATAACAATACCAATAAGTATTAATACAAAAATTACGAATAGGGAAATCGCAATTTTTACTCCGCTATTTCTTTGGTAATACATAATCTAACTCCCATTTTATTATGAATATAGTTTACCAAATTTAATAAAAATTATCAAATAAAATAATCGAAAGATTTTAATTACATCATTGTATAAACAAGCAAATTTATAAAATCTTAATAAGATATAGTAAAATAAGGTACTACTCTGCGTAAAATGTAGTACTATGCAATGTAGATAATTTTTTATTTAATTTTTAATTACTAATTCAAAATTTTTATATACTGCCCAAAATTAGCGGTACACCTATGTGTATATCGCTGTTTTTTATTGCTATTTGGATATTGATTTTTTCGCCGTTGTAAGTTACAAAATCATCAAAAGCAGGTGAAAAACCATAAATAAACGTAAAATTTTCAAGTTTTTCATTAAAAATTATGCTAATTTTAAGTTTTTTGATTAATTTGCTTAACTCAAAATCGGCATCAGTAAATTGAATACTTATTCCTTGAATACTGCCTTTGTCTAAATTGCGGTATACCTTTTTTGCGTTCTCTGTATCCATAGATAGTATATAACCATTGCCATTTTGCACAGTTTCCACATTTTTGGTTTCATAATATTGATATGTATATATGTAGCAAGTTCCGTTTAAATTTTTTGCGATGTCTATTAATGTGTACGCAGGTGAGCAAAACAGTATTATAAATGATATAAATAAAAGGGCACTAACTTTTGGCATTTCTTACTCCTAGTAATAATTGTTGACTGTTATAAAAAATATAAAACTGAAAAATTTTATAAAAAATATGTTTAAGTAGCAAAAATGTGTCAACAATCATTTGCAGAGGAGGACGAAGAAATGCAAGCAAATAAAAAAGCGTCTGTTACAAAATTTTTGAAGAAATACGGATATTGGATAGGTTTGGCATTCAGTATCGCGATACTTATCACGGTGATTACCGTTGCCGCAGTGGCTAGACCAGTTACTCCTGATGACGATTTTACACCTGTGGACACGCCAACAATCAGTTTTACAAACCCTGTTACTGAAATGACTACTTTAAAGACCTACTCAAATACTGCATTGCAGTACAACAGCACCCTTAAACTTTGGCAAGCACACAAGGCAGTTGACTTCGCTGCTGACGAAGGTACCGAAGTTTATGCTGTTATGGATGGAAAAGTAACCGAAGTAACTTACAACTACCTTATGGGCAACATTGTTAAACTTGACGTAGGTGGCGGCATCACTGTTGTTTATGCTTCTCTTGCAAGCGATGTACCTGTAAAGGTAGGCGATGAAGTAACAAAGGGTAGTGTAATAGGTAAAGTAAGTAACACAGCAAAGTCTGAATCAAATGACGGTCCACACTTGCATCTTGAAGTATTGCTTGATGGCGAACTTGTAGACCCTGCATTGTATCTTGACCTTGCAGAAAAATAAAAAAGCACAGATGTGCTTTTTATTTTTTCTCTGCAACTTTCTTTTCAACATAGTCAACTAATTTACCAATAGTATCAAGATTTTTAGCGTCTATGAAACACGACAGCGAGTTAGAAATCACTACACTACAACAAACCACTCTTGTTGTAACACTATCAAAGATACAACGAACACTACACGCTGGCAGTACCCGCTAAAAATCTTATCAAATAGGCATAACGAAAAAAAGCACAGATGTGCTTTTATTTTTTCTCTGCAACTTTCTTTTCAACATAGTCAACTAATTTACCAATAGTATCAAGATTTTTAGCGTCTTCATCAGGTACAGTTATATCATATTTGTCTTCAAGGGCTATGAGCATTTCCACCATATCAAGTGAATCGGTGTGCAAGTCCTCGACAATCTTAGAATCTCTTGTAATAGTTTCAGGTTCAATATTTAACTGCTCTGCAAGCAATTTGGTGATTTCTTCGTAAATCATTGTTTTCTCCTTTTTCGCATATAATACTTATTTATATCATACCCAAAAAAATTTGTAAAGTAAATTGCGAGCAAAAAGGGGAATTAAAAAGTGCGAAGGCGCACACCCGATAAAATTTTGAATTTAGAATTAGGAATTTTGAATTGTTGCTGAAAGAACTTTAATAATTTAAATATTGACTCGTCGTGCGGGTTACGCACTACAAGTTTTTCTGCAAAAACATTTTTAAATAGTTAAAATGCTTTTCTTCTAAAACTTGCAGTTCGCCACAAAGTTCAAGAATGTCTTTACTTGCGGCTCTGTAATCACTCAAATCTTTGTAGCATTGTAGTGTACCCATAACAGTACCCAATAGCAGCATTTCGGTAAGGTGGCGGGTTGATTTGTCGGTAAGGGTAGTCATTTTAATTGATGTCCAAAGTCGCGCCTTTTCAAAAACATTGTTATCCGCCAACTTTTCAGGGCTTAAACGCTTGCATTTTATAGCAAAATCACGATAAGCAGCCAGTTCTTCGCGAAGTTCTGCGCGCAAGTCCTCATTTTCTACTTCGGGCTCAATATTTTCAATGCTTTGAATCGCTGTTTGGCAGTTTTGAAAAATGCTCGTTAGCAATTCAAAATCTCTTTCATCTCTTTCCATAAGTTTTACTCCTTATATACGTTATTTTGTGAGTTTTAGGGGCTTTTTATGCACATTTTTAGTTAAATTTCATAAAATTTTTTGAAAAAATCTTTTTTCGATACTTGATTTTTTTATTTAAATTTAGTATAATTTATACATAATCAACGTGTAGCAAAAAAAGTTTGCGTAAGCCCAGTTGATGGGCTTGCGCTTCTTTTGGAACACTTTGTCGCAGGGCCTTTTGCTGAATTTATGTGTCGTAAGTTTGGCGGAGAAACGGACGGGTTCAACGCGCGCATTTTGTTTCGTATAGTGTTTACTGTGCTAGGAATGTCTTTTATAATGACGTGGCTCGGGCTTATTTATGGCGAACTTGTTAGCACTGGCACAGTTACAACACAAGTCTTTACTGACTTTTTACTTGCGTGGCCGCGTAACTTTTTCTTGGCATTTTGGATAGAAATACTAATTGCTCAACCTATTGCTAGAAAAGTAATGAAAACAGTCCACGCACGCAAACAACGTAGCGAGATTATAGAGTTTACACCCGATATGGCAATGCAGAAAAATTATCTTGTAGACGAAAACGAAATAAAGCGCAACCAAAATCAGCGCAAAAAATAGCCATTTTACTTTGTAAAACGGCTTTTTTTGTGTATAATAGTTTTAGTTTTCAAAAAAAGGAGCGACAAAATGCAAGAATACGATGTGATTATAGTAGGTGGGGGGCCATCAGGAATGACCGCAGGAATTTATGCAGCGCGCGCAGGCGCAAAAGTACTTTTGATTGAAAAAGCAGGAGTAGGCGGGCAAGTGGCAATTACTAGCAATATTGCAAATTACCCAGGATTTAAAAGCATAGACGGTTTTGAACTCAGCCAAAATATGTTTGAGCAAATGACGGCTCTCGGTGTGGATACGGAATTTGCAACAGTTGATAGCCTAGATTTAAACGGGGAGTTAAAGCAGGTTACTGCAAACGGAGTAACATATCAGGCTCCCGCAATCATATTAAGTATGGGTGCATATTCAAGGGGCTTGGGTGTGGCAAACGAGCGTCAGTTTGTTGGTCGTGGTTTGAGTTATTGCGCGGTATGTGATGGCGCATTTTTTAAGGGGAAGACGGTAGCCGTTGTCGGCGGTGGTAATACAGCCTTAGGTGATGTGCTTTATCTTGCGCCTATTGTAAGTAAGTTGTATCTAATTCACCGCAGACAAGGTTTTAGAGCCGACCAAACGGTGATAAATGACTTTGAAAAGTTGCGTTCGCAGCCAAATAGCAATATAGAGACTAGACTTGATTGCGTAGTTGAGAATGTCGAAGGCGAAAATCGACTTGAACGCGTGATTTTGCGCAATGTTGTATCGAATGAAACGGAAGTTCTCGACGTTGACGGAGTTTTCGTAGCAATAGGCAGAAACCCAAATACTGAAATGTTGGACGGTGCTATCACACTTGATGGTGGTTATATCAAGGTGAATAGTAAAATGGAAACTAACATAGCAGGAGTTTATGCCGCAGGTGATATAACAGCAAAAGAACTACGCCAGATTGCAACAGCCATTTCTGACGGTGCGATTGCTGGCACCAATGCCGCCTTGTATGCAAAAAAATCAAGGGGTTAATATATGGGAAATTTGTTTGGTACAGACGGAATACGTGGAATAGCAAATGAGAAAATAACAGCCGAAACAGCACTAAATTTAGGCAAAGCATTTGCGATTAATTTATCCAAAAATGCTTGCTTTCGGCGAGTTATAGTTGGTTGTGATACTAGGACGTCAGGGCAAATGCTCGTATCCGCTTTTGTTGCGGGGCTAAATAGTCAAGGCTTTTCGGCAGTCTTACCAAACATTTTGCCAACTCCAGCATTGAGTTATCTTACACGCAGTCTAGACGTGGATGGCGGGATAATGATAACAGCCAGTCATAATGCGCCCGAATTTAACGGAATTAAGTTTTATGACAAGGACGGCAACAAATTAGAGAAAGTAGAACAAGACAATATTGAAAAAATTTATTTTGAAATAGATAGTTATCTTGGCTGCGAACCTATGGAAATAGGCAGCAATGAAGAAAATGAAGATTTAACTAAACTTTGGGTCGACCACTTAATAGATACGCTCAAAGTACCTAGCCTTAATGGCTTGAAAATTGCACTTGATTGCGCAAATGGCGCCGCTTTTGCAGTCGCTCCGTACGTGTTTAAGTCGTTAGGGGCTGTCGTTACTTCGTACAACAATTTTGATAACGGCGCAAAAATCAATGTTGATTGCGGAAGCACTCACATAGACGGTTTTATTGCTGAATGTGTGTCAAATGGTGTCGACTGGGGGTTCAGTTTTGACGGTGATGCGGATAGAGTACTAGTAGTTTCGTCTACTGGAGAATTGCTTGACGGAACGGATATTTTGTACATTTTTGCTAAATATTTAAAAGATAAAGGCGAACTCCCGCACGATACAGTAGTATCAACTATTATTACAAATTGTGGGTTAGAGCACAGTTTAGAAAAATTAGGCATAAAAATGGTTAGCACACAGGTGGGCGGGCTCTTTATTCAACGAGAAATGCTCGCGCACGGCTACTGTTTGGGCGGGGAAGAAAACGGACATATAATGTATGACACGATTTCACCCGAATCTTGCGGAATTACCGCCGCATTAATGCTCCTAAAAATTGTTAGCGAATGTGGAAATGTTGAAAAATTACTCGCAGGGCTTGAACGCACAAAAGTTGTCAATGCAGATATTCCAGTAAGCGAACGCCAAAAGGTGAAAGTGGCAAGCGGCGCGCTAGATGATTATGTCAACGAATTTGAAAATGCACTAGGCTCAAAAGGGCGTATAGTTGTGCGCCCGAGCGGTACAGAAAGCGTAATTAGAGTGTTAGTTGAAGGCGATGACATACAATTACTAAATAATATTTGTGAAAAGTTAGTTGACCGCGTCAACACAATTTAACAAAAAGCATAGCACTCGCTATGCTTTTTTGAATTTTTTTTGTCTTTTAAATATTTTTTTTGGGCAAAAAATGTAAAAATGTGCAAATTTATTTTACTAATTTTCATAAAAAATGTTAAAATAACTATATACTAAATAAAAGGAGAAGAAAACAAATGCCTTATATAAGGACTAAAAGTCTATCTAGTGTGCGGAGAGAAGAAAGAGAGAAACAACAGAATACCCGCTCTAAAATAGCGAAGGGGGTGGTATTATGCAGTTAAGTGCAAAAGCAAGGCTAATAAGTATCATAGTAGCGGTTGTGTTTATGTTTGGTGCACTCGCAGGCACAGGTACATACCTAATCATTAACCACATAAACAAATCAAACGCCACAACGGAAACAACCTTAAGTATTAGCGGCAACTTATACAACACAGACGGCTCACTCAATGCAAGCGCAGTATCTCAATTTGTAGACAAACTAGACTTTATTTTAGACGGAGCAGAGTATAAGAGCCCTACCATAGCAGACAATGCAGGCGTAACGGCAACAAACAGTTTTATCTTTAATATGGGCTATTATGTAGACCCACAAGGTACAATGCACACAAACAAGCCAATCACTTGGCAAGCAGTATACGCTCGCAATGGTTATTTAACAATATGGATGATAAAAAATTACACTACAAGTGATTATAATGATAAAGGTTACGACGTAACGCCGGGCAGTCCATTTACTGATACAACAGAGTATACAAAAGGACCGTATGAGTCTAGGCACAATTATTCACAATCAGTATTAAGAGATGTAACAAATCGAATCTATGATTTGATAGTATTGGATGATAAATTAGACAAATTTGATACAATAATAGTCACACCAACACAAGCAAATATGGGTACTAATTGGCAAACTACGCAAGACAATGCAGGTTGGTCTGTTATGAATGGGTTGGGTTCTAATACAGGGACAACAAATCCCCATAGCTTATCCTATTCTAGTTGTATGAGTGATAAATTTTGGATACCTAGTTATTATGAAGCATTTGGAAAAGATACAGGGACAAGTAACTATACATTTAATGGTGGCTTATGGGGCTTGACTGATACTGATGTTAAATTTAGCACGGTGCGATTAGATACTAATACAACCACTACTGATGGTAGTGATAGTGGTGCGGGTGATAGTAGGTATTGCTGGCTGCGCTCCAGCTCTTTGTAGTCGGCTGGTCTGCTCGGGGGTTCTCCTCGGGCGCGTTTTTTTTCTTCTCGGGTTTTCGTGCGCGGGCGGCGTCCGTCCTGCCGCTCATCTCTCTTTAGAATCGCTAGCCAACGCAGTTGGCTATACTATCTCCGCGAGCTTGGCGAGCGGCTCCGCGCACGAGAGTGCGCAGGTAAATAACTCTTCCGCTTGGAGCGGTAAATATACCAACGGGCAAGGTGATTTAAATATAACATACACATCTAACTCAAATTATTATATCTCTTCAATCACGCTCAACGGAACAAGCGTAACTATCAACACAAGCGCGCCCACAGGATATGCAACATTATCAAACGTCTGCCAATACAAAGTTTGGCGTAATAATGCTAATACGGTAACGGTTACCTTAAATAATTGTACCGCAGCGGTGAACGTCGTGGGGGACGTTGGCAATACCCTAAGGTTGAGTAATGAAGGGGGAGCAAATGTATCTAGCCTAAGTTATTCCCGCGCCACATACGACACAACCACCGCCACAATAACAGGAGCGGTAGCGAGCGGATACACTCCACAGTTACGGTACGGGGCGAGTGAATACGCCACCTTATACAACACAAGCGGTAGCGGAACACTCGGTGGCATAAACTATAGTTACACAAAAACAGGTACAACCAACTTTTCAATAACAATTACGGGGATATCAACGGGAATTACCAACATTCCCACAGTATACATAAACGCAATAAACCAAGTACAAATAACATTTAATACAACAGGCGGAGACGGTACAGTATCACTAAAAACAGGGAACTTCACAATAGGTAACCAAATCACCGTATACGCAGCACCAGCCCAAAACAACGCCTTTTTGTATTGGATAGACTCCACAGACCCTAGCAATATAATCACCACAAATCCGCTTGTTGCCACAGTACAACAAGCCAAAACATACACCGCAGTATTCTCAAACAGTCTGCTAGACGGGGTTGCGGTTGGTGCAACGGCTGGCGGTGAAGTACGTATGGTTGGCTTTAACGCGGATACAATCACCGATACGGATACAGTTACCCTAATTGCAGTGTGTTATACAGGGTATGAATTTGCAGGCTGGTACATTAATGGCGAATTGCTCTCGGGTTACGGAGAGAGCGCCCGCGTGCAATATAGCGAAATAAAAGATAAAATGATAACCGCTGTATTCACACCAATAAACCAAAACAGCACAAATGACGAAACAGATAACAACTATACAGACGACTTTGTGTAAATTTTTAGATATAAAGTATTATCTACGTCGTCGCGAGCCAATAAATCGCGCGGTTATGTATTAGTATATACACGCCCTTGCGATTTTTGGCATGCTCCTAGTATCTAACACCTTATATCTAAAAATAGGAAATTCACTCTTTTGTGCATATAGGCACTGCGGACTGTTTTTGCGTAAAACCACCACGCAAAAAGCGCTACTTTCCGCATTTTTCCCGATATGCAAGTATATCGATTGTATAAAAACAGAGTACAAAACAAGTGCTCTGTTTTTTTGTATTTAAAATTCCCACAGTATAAATTATAAACTGTTGCAAAATATAAAGTTATGAAGTATCAATCTTTTATGGGCGGAGTTGCCGTTTTGTTTGCAGGCGGAGCGATTGCCAAAATTTTGGGCGCTGTGTACCGTATTCCGCTTACGTGGATATTGGGAGCCGAAGGCTTGGGAATTTATCAACTTGTATTTCCCGTGTTTTCGCTACTGATAGTGCTGGCTAGTAGTGGTATGCCGACTTCAATTAGTAAAATGACAGCCACAAGGCTTGCGCACCACGACTATGCGGGAGTGCGTACGGTGTTCCGCGTCAGTATAATCACAATGTTAATAGTTGGGGTAGTGGTAAGTGCGCTTGTGTTGGGGCTTGCGTCAGTGATTGCAAACGTTCAAGGTAACGCGCTTGGCACTCTTGGATATGTGGGCATTGCTCCCGCCATTCTTTTTGTGTGTTTGCTTAGTGTGTTTAGGGGGTATTTCCAAGGGCATAGCAATATGATACCAACAGCCCTTAGCCAAATTGTAGAGCAAGCGGGGAAACTGATTTTTGGGTTACTGTTTGCTTATTTATTGGTTGGCTACGGCATAGAATATGGCGCATTTGGGGCAATACTCGGGGTTACTTTGAGTGAAATAATCGCTGTAACGGTGTTATATGTTATTTATTTAAAAAATAGACAACCAGCACCGAACTATTCGCAAAACGGGTTGCAGAGTACATTGCATAGTACCGTTACCGCGGGGGCGCAGAGCGCACAAGCACAAGGAGTTAATCACAAAACACAAGACAAGAATAGTTTTAAGTCCACGTTTAGCGAACTCATACGTACAAGTACTCCAATAGTGCTTTCAAGCGTAACTTTGCCGCTCCTTGTTATGTTAGATAGTTTTTTTGTCGTCAACTTATTAAATCAAGCGGGGTTTGATTCGACCACTGCCACGATTTTGTGGGGTATAGATAGTGGGGCAGTAAATAGTTTAATTAATATGCCTATTGCACTTTGCTTGGCGGTTGCTGTGTCCGTTGTCCCTGCGATTGCAGCGCTAAACGATAAGGCAGAAATAAATGTGAAAATCAACAAAGCATTGGCACTAACCTTTGTCTTTTGTCTGCCTGTGATTGCTGTGTTCTTGGTGCTGCCCGAAATACTTACTGATATTCTTTATCAAGGAAGCCTTGGGGGTGCGGAATTTTTGCATATAGCCAGCAATCTGTTGCTTCTAGGCACTCCCACAATTTTAGCAGGTTCGGTATTGCAGGTGCAAAATAGCGCATTGCAAGCCCTAGGCAAAGGGAATATTACAATGTACAATATGCTTTTTGCAGGAGTTATCAAAATAGGACTAACCCTGCTACTCGTACCTATGGCTAGCATTAATATTTATGGAATTGCTCTTTCAAGCCTTGCATTCTATATAGTTGCCGTTGTGTTGAATGCTATATATTTAAGGAAAAAATTAAGTTTTAGATTTAGTATAAAGCCCGTTTTACCGAGCATAGCAGGAGCGAGCCTATTGCTGCTATTTTTTGCAAACGTAGTTGTTTTACCAATATCGCATATTTTGATTGCTGTTCTTGCGGTATCGGTGGGGATAGTATTGTACCTGTTTACTCTTTGGGTGTTTGGGTTTAATTTTACAGAAATTTTTCCATTTTTGAAACGAAAAAGTGTTAAAAAAGTTGATTTAGGCAATACTTAGAGCGGGGTGTAAGATGAACAAATCAGATTTAGTCAAAAGTATTTCGCAAGAATGTATGATTCCAATCAAAACAACGCAAAAAGTACTCGATAGTATGCTAAATTTAATCACCGAAGCATTGCTACGTGGGGAAGTGGTTAGCCTGTCTAATTTTGGAAAATTCTTCGCAAAATACTCTCGCGGGGCTGTAAAAAGTGTGCCAAGTACGGCATTGCGCGTGTCCGTTCCGCCCAAATTTGTACCAAAATTTAGCGCTTTTAGGGCATTGAAACGCCGTTTTTTGCTAAATTTTGGCTAAAATTGGGCATTTTAAGGCCAAATTTGCCAAAAAATCGCGTAAATCGTTTGGAGAAGAGCCCAAAATATGATATACTGCTTTTAACATTACAAAAAGGAGAATTTAAGTAATGAACAAACAAGAATTTATTTCAGCAGTTGCTTCAAAAGTAAATATGAGCAACGTTGAAACAGCAAAAGTTGTAAACGCAGTTCTTGACGTAATTCAAGAAGAAATGCGCGCTGGCAACAAAATTATCCTAACTGGCTTTGGTCAGTTCGAAGCTCGCGTTCGCGGTGCTCGTACAGGTATCAACCCTGCAACTGGTGCATCTATCAAGATTGCCGCTTGCAAAGTTCCTGCATTCAAGGCAGGCAAGGGTCTCAAAGACGCTGTAAACGCATAAATTATAAAAGAGCGCAATGCTCTTTTTTTTATTTGTTATGGAGAAAGTATGAAGATAGGAACATTAAATATAGATAACCCCTTTATTTTAGCACCAATGGCAGGCTTTACAGACGCGTGTTTTCGCCAAATTTGCGGGGTCGCGGGGGCGGGACTGCTGGTTACCGAAATGGTGAGCGCGCGCGGGCTAATATATGGCTCCGAAAATACTCGGGAATTACTCGTAAAAGGGGCGGAGCCGACTGCGGTGCAGTTGTTTTCAAATGAGCCCGAAATTATGGCTGATTGTGTGCAACTTCCCGAAATCGCGCCTTTTTTGGCTATTGATATAAATATGGGTTGCCCAATGCCAAAAATTGTTAATAATGGTATGGGCAGTGCAATGCTTCGTGATATGACGACTGCTAGCAAGGTTATTACAGCTGCCAAACTCAATACCCCTAAACCAGTAACAGTTAAAATGCGTATAGGCTGGGACGAAAATATCAATGCTGTTGAATTTGCGCGTATGTGCGAAGCAAGTGGGGCTGACGCGATATGCGTGCACGGCAGAACGCGTGAGCAAATGTACACAGGGCGGGCAGATTGGCAAGTGATTAGCGAGGTTAAAAATGCTGTTAATATCCCCGTAATCGGCAATGGAGATATTACGAGTGCGGAAGAGGCGCATCGTGCTATTGCTGAATACGGAGTAGATGGAGTGGCGATAGGTCGCGGAGCATTGGGCAATCCGTGGTTGTTTGCTACTCTAAGCGGTAAAAGTTTTGACTATTCACCGCTTCAAGTTATACTGTGGCACTATCGACTTGCGGTCGATTTCTACGGTGAAAAACGCGCAATTCCTTTAATGCGCAAAATTTTAAGTTGGTATTTAAAGCGCGCGGGTATACCTAAGAATGTGCGTGCCGAAATGAACACAATTTCAAATTACTCGCAACTTGTGGAAATGTTAAATAATGCTTTTGTTTAAAAGTGAAAAATCGCCTTAATTTATTTGCTTTTGGGGCGATTTTTTAGTATCATATAATTAATGCATCTTGAATTAACGTTTTAGATTTAAAAGGGAAAGGTTATGGCTGTAGTTTACTTGGTTGTGTTGACACTTGCTGGTCTAGGCATACTGCTATACGGTATGTCCCTTTTCAGTCGGGCATTAGAAACTTCATTAGGCTCTGGTTTTAGTAAACGTTTTTCAAAAGTTGCTTCAAGTCCAATGCAAAGTTATTTGGTAGGTGGCGGGCTTACGTTTATCACCCAGAAAGTAACCCTTGTGTGTGGTATGATAATGGGTTTTGTTGACGTTGGGACTATTAGCGGTAGGCAAAGTATCGCATTTGTGCTGGGTATCAGTTTCGGTAGCGCACTATCTATGATACTAATGATGTTTCAAGGCTTTAACCTTACTACATTTTTGACATTGTTCTGTATTATCGGTGCATTTTGCGCACTCTTTGTCCGTTCAAGCAAGGGACAAAAGATAGCACAAGGGTGTATTGGCTTTGGAATGTTGTTTTTGGGTATTGAGTTGGTAGGTACTTATTCAACAGAGATATTCCAAATTGAAGCCGTGTACAATTTCCTTAGTGCAATAAGTCATCCTGCTGTTGTAGCAATAATAGGACTTGTAATAAGTTTTGTAACAACGAGTACTTTTGCGAGCCTTACCGTGCTTGCGGCCCTAGTAGGCGCAAGTGCAGGGGCGGGACCTGTAACTATAGAAGCAGCATATCTAGGAATGCTTGCTATCGGCATAGGTTCTGCACTCTCTGACTATGTTTACACAATTTCGGGACAGTCTGTCGAAGCAAAACGAGTCGTAACTTTTCACGTTTTGTTTAGGTTGTTTACTTTTATAATATTCTTCCCATTATATTTTAGCCCGCTTATTTCGTGGCTATATGTAGGAGTGGGGGAAAGTGCTGTGCTAACACTTATTATAGTGCATATGGTGCAAATGACTTTGCCAAGCCTAATTCTCTTGCCATTTTCCAAACCACTTTCGACCCTTATGGAAAAAATCGTCCCAAACAAAAAATCAAAAGACGACATATACAGCGAATTTGTGCTGCCTGATAATGTTGCAAACGTGTTTAGTGTAGGTTATCCATCGTTGCTAAAATCAACAAAACGGCTGCTCGAAATAAACAAAGATTTGTCAAAGCAACTGCTTTCAAGAATAACCGAGAAAAAGGAAATTCGTGGAATTTCTGGTAAAATAAAAGGTTTTGAAAAAGTCGTAAAAATTACATCAAATACGACAATTAGACTTTCAAGCAAGGTCGCCGAAAGCGAACTGCCAAAACTAAATACTTTGCTCAATATCCTAAGTGATATTTCGTATCTTGCTGATTGTAATAACAAACTATATAGCGTAGGTACGGATATAATCAAGAAAAATAAAAGCATAATTGAAGCGCAGGGAAAGGATATAATAAAAATTTTTGGAGAAATGGAAACATTTTACGATTTGGACACTGCGCTCATAGAAACACTTATAAATGGGCAAAATATTGATAATAAACAGTTGAAAATTGCTTTGGAACACAATAGACGTATCTTTTCACTTTGCCAGAAAAACAAGAAATCAACTTTTTCTGACTATCGTAAAACGGGACATTATCCGCGCGGTACGGAAACTTATTTTGGTATTATTGCAGTACTCGAAGATGCGAATGTTGACCTTGCGAATATTTCAATTAAACTGGGAATTCTTTAAAAAAGAGGTATAAATTATGTTTAACAAACAAACTTTACGTGATTTTGATTTGAAAGGGAAAAAAGTGCTGTTGCGCGTTGATTTTAATGTACCGCTCAATTCAAACTTACAGATAACAAACGATAAGCGTATTAGGGAAACCCTGCCTACAATTCAATATCTAATTGAAAATGGTGCAAAAATAATTATAGTTAGCCATCTAGGTAGACCAGAAGGCAAGGTTAAACCAGAGTTCTCATTAAAACCTGTTGCTGAAAGATTGCGCGAGTTAATTAAAAAACCCGTAATTTTAACGGGCGATGTCGCTGGACCTGAAACGTTTAAGTATGTGCGCGCAATGAAAGAAGGCGACATTGTTATGATGGAAAATGTGCGTTTTGACCCAGGCGAAGAGGCAAATGACCCCGAATTTGCTAAAAAACTTGCTTCGGTTGCTGATATTTACTGTAATGATGCCTTTGGTACAATGCACCGCGCTCACGCGTCTACTACAAAAGTTGCTGAATACTTGCCATCGTGTGCGGGATTACTTGTAGAAAAAGAACTAAATGTCTTGGGCTCTGCACTCGAAAACCCAAACCGTCCTTTTGTCGTTATTGTGGGTGGTGCAAAAGTTAAAGATAAAATTGGACTTATCAGCAGATTAATAGAAGTTGCTGACGTTGTAATGATTGGCGGTGCTATGGCGTATACATTCTTGCGTGCGCAAGGGCACAATGTGGGTAAGTCGATAGTTGAAAAAGATAAATTACAACTAGCAAGGTTATTGATTGAAAAGGCTAACAAGCAAAATGTAAAATTTGTGTTGCCTGTTGACCACGTTGTAACGGGTGAGTTTAATTTCTCTGCGGAATATGTAATCACAACTACAAAGAAATTCCCGCGTACTGGAATTGGTATGGATATAGGTCCAAAAACAATTAAGTTGTTTGAACACTATATTAGTAAAGCAAAAACAATCTTTTGGAATGGACCTTTGGGAGTATCTGAGTTTCAAAAGTTTGCAAAGGGTACAAACGAGGTTGCCAAGGCAATAGCAAATTCAAAGGCTTATACGATTGTTGGTGGTGGAGATAGTGCAAAATCTATCGAGCAACTTAACCTACAAGACAAAATTGACCACGTTTCAACAGGTGGCGGAGCGGCACTCAAACTAATAGAAGGGGTAACACTTCCAGGTCTTGCTGCAATTAGTGAAAAACTTTAAAGGAGAATCTATGAAATACATTATAGGAAATTGGAAGATGAATATGACCGCGGGCGAAATCGTAGAATTTACTCGCGGAGTAAAAAAGTACAAAATTCCCAAAAATAGTCCCGTTCAATTTGGACTTGCTGTGCCGTATGTATATCTTCTTGGTATGGCAAAGTTGCAAGGACACGTGTTGATTGGTGCTCAAAATGTGTCAGAACATAACAACGGTGCGTTTACAGGTGAAATTAGTGCAGAAATGCTTGCTGATGTTGGGCTTGATTTTTGCATTGTTGGACACAGTGAACGCCGTACACTTTTTGGCGAAACTAATGAGATGATAAACGAAAAAATTAAGAAATTACAGGAGTATCAAGTGCTGCCATTACTCTGCATTGGTGAGACAGAGGAGGAGTTTACCGCGGGCAAGACAAAAGAAGTATTGCACGAGCAGTTGACTAAATGCTTGGCTAATATCAACAAAGAGCAAGAAATCATTGTAGCATACGAACCTGTTTGGGCAATAGGTACGGGCAAAACGGCAAGCATCGAGATAATTAAGGAAACAACCGCTTTTATCAAACAAGAGTTACAAAGCATTTTGGGTAAACTTGGCACCGCTGTGTTGTATGGTGGTAGTGTAAACCCGCAAAATGCACCAGCAATTCTTCACTGCGAAGGTGTAGACGGAGCATTAATAGGTGGGGCAAGTCTGGATGCAGACAAATATATGCAGATTGCATCAACTTTATTTTAGGAGGAAAGTATGAAAGCCAAAACGGGAGTGGTGGGGATAATTTTAGACGGTGTAGGCTACCGTGCCGAAGCCGAAGGCAACCCGATGAAAACTGCCAAAATGCCATTTTTCAATAAGTTGCTTACGGAATTTCCCAATACATTGATAAACGCAAGCGAAGAGTGGGTGGGTTTACCTGCGGGACAAATGGGCAATAGTGAGGTAGGACATATAAATCTCGGCGCTGGTCGTGTGGTTTATCAAGATTTTATGCGCATTAATAATGCGATTAAGGACAAATCTCTTGCACTCAACTCGACGTTAGATGAGTGTTTTGAGAGAGTAGTTACAAAAGGTACTACACTGCATTTTGCGGGTCTTGTTTCTAATGGCGGAGTGCATAGCAGTATTGACCACCTCAAATATTTAATTAATCTTGCTGTTAAGGCGGGGGTGCGTAATATTTGCGTACATTGTTTTACTGACGGTAGAGATACTAAGCCTGATAGCGGTATGCACTTTGTACAAGAGATTGAAGTCGAACTTGGTAAACTTGGTGTCGGCAAAATTGCTACAATAGTCGGCAGATTTTACGCAATGGATAGGGAAGAACGTTGGAACCGCACGCAAGTTGCTTTTGATTTAATTACATACGGAAAAGGCACTCGCACCAGTGGTATTTATGATGCTTTCCAAAAAACGTATAATCGTAAAATAAGCGATGAATTTATGCCGCCTTTTGTAATAGGTGATTATGAGGGCTTAAAGGACGGCGATGAAATATTCTTCTTCAATTTCCGTCCCGACCGTATGCGTCAAATTTCTGCCGCATTTGCAAGTAAGGACTTTATTTGCTTTAATCGTAAAAATATGCCTAAGATAAAAGCAACTGCAATGTGTAGATATGACGAAAAACAACAAAATCTCCCGTACGTTTTTGGTCCTGAAGTGCCGAAAAACACACTTTCAGAGAGATTGGCAAAGGTAGGGTATAAGCAACTGAAACTTGCAGAAACGACAAAGTACGCTCACGTTACATACTACTTTAATGGCGGAGTTGAAAAGGCATACAAAGGCGAAAAGCGAATACTTGTAGAAAGTAAGTTTGTCGATAACTTTGCGGAATTTCCTGTAATGCGCGCCCCTGAAATTGCGAATATTGCCGCCGAAGAGTGCGCAAAGAAGATTCACGACTTTATCCTTATTAATTTTAGCAATGGCGATATGGTAGGACATACAGGCAATTTTGATGCAGCAGTGCAAGCGCTCGAAGCACTCGATAAAGCGCTAGAACGTACCGTACTTGCTGCAATGGAAGCGGGATATGTGTGTATAATTACCGCTGACCACGGAAATACAGAAGATATGCGTACAACAAACGGACGTAGCACAACCCACACACTCAACCCTGTGCCTTTTATCCTAACCGACAAAACGCGCAAATTGAAGTCTGGTAAATTTGCTCTTGACTGTTTTGCTCCAACTGTATTACAAATAATGGATATTTATCAGCCAGCAGAGATGACGGGCAAAAGTATAATAGCGGGGGATAAAAAATGATTGGGTTAATGGCAGACATTTGGAGTTCGATTATAAACGGAATACGCAATATGGATGGTACATTGCGTGGGTTTATTATACTCGGGCTTATTCTACTAACTTTCTTCTTTCTTGCTTTGTCTATAAACAAAGGTAAAAATCATATGGAAAAGCCGATGAAATGGGGCTTTTTGGTGCTTTCAATAATTTGTTTTGGCATTGCAATATTTTTTACAGTTATTCTATAAGTTAAAACAGGGTTTACAATTTAAATAATTTATGTTATTATAAAGTCATAAAATTAAATAGGATTGTTTATGGCAGTTGAAATGTTTTTTGGACATAGGATACCAAAAGTAAGACAAAGTGATATAGGTTGGGAGCGCGTAGAGTTAAATGATATCGACACTACAAGACCAGTATTGCTTTGTTTCGGTGGGAATAATACTATCAAAGACCGTTATGCAAATTTTATGGCAAAAACGGCGGAGCGCTTGTTAAATCTTACTCCTGAGGATAAATATATCGATATTTATTCTATTTCTTACAAACACAACGAAGACGAAGACATAGCAAATATGAGTGAAGAAGAAATAAAAAGAATTAACGAAAGTCTATTCTTACCGCTATTAATAAAAGATGGTAAACGAATACCGACCGAGCAGGCACAAAAAAATATACGTAACATTAACTTGTTTTCGTTTAGTTATGGTAGCAAGGTTGTCTATAATTTAATTCAAAATTTATCAACAACTATGGGTAAATTGGGTTATTCTGACAATGAAACTTCGCAGATTTTAAGCCAAATTTTTCATATAGCATACGCGCCGAAAAATGTTTCAAAACTCCCAACAACTTTTGCACTTAAAACCTTTGCCGATAACTTTTTTGGAAGGTTTTATGAAGCCGAATATCGTAAACTTACGCACAAAACGAAAGACGAAACTTGTAATCTTAAATGTGGCGAGCTTGTAATAAATGGTAATACATTAAACTTATATGCAGAAAAGATAAATGACCGAAAATTTTTTACAGAGAAAAATGATAATCCATTCGAAGATGAATATCGCAATATGGATGATGAAATTTTGCCTGACCACGATATCCGTTCCTTTTTGTTAGAACCAGACTGGTCGCAAGCCAATTATCGTGCGGAAATCTTTGCGCGTTGCGGTGCGTATGCTTTGGGATTTGCCGTACATAATTCTAAACAAAATTTCAAGCAGAAAACTTTTGAACCGTTGCCATCTCCATCTTTTATGAAAGAAGTAATAGAAGATATGGAGTTAAGAGGGGATAACGAGAATTATCGTGAAAGAAAAAATGAGCAGGCAGATGATTTGAGTCGCTTTTATTAACAAAATGTATTTAGCAAATAAAGTTGATAAATTTTATTATTATAAACTAAAAAACGCAGTGATATGTTGTTAAAAACATAACTACTGCGTTTTGCTTTTATTCATTAATAACAGGTTGATTTAGTTTTCTTTGAACTTTTGCACGATGCTTTGCTGTGAGTCTATGACGCTTTTTTACAGGGGTCGATGCTTTTTTAAGCTTCTTTGCGTTTTTGTTGATTGGTTTTGCAAGAGTTAGTTCTTTGCCTGTTAGACTCTTTACATAACATCTGCGGCGGCGGACTTGTTCTGGGTCGTAAATTTTGAAAAGTTGTTGCACTTTCTCATTTTCTTCAAGTTGTGGGTTTGTTTCTGCCATTTTAACACCGAGTTTGATAAAGCGCTCTAGCACATTGTGGAAAATAATAGAAGTAAGTCCTTTGTCTTGATATTCTTGGCGTACTCCAATAAGTGCAAAGTCTACATTTTCATACTTATGAATAGAACGTAACACAGGTATCCAGCCGAACGGGAATAGCCTTCCTTTTGCCTTTTGTACACCTTTTGCTATGCTAGGGAAAATTAGCCCGAAACCAACGACACGGTCATCATTGTCTACAATTACACTGACAAGATTTTTATTCAATACCATTTTGAATTGTGAAATAAGACTTTGACGCACTCTTTTTGTAATAGGGATAGTACCATACAGCACACCATAAGCTTCGTCTAATAGGTCAAAAATTTTGTCATAATAGTGTTTTACAAGCCAACTAATACTTTTAATTTCAAGTTCGTGCACACCTAAACGTTTTGATACGACCTCGGCAAGACGGGCATTTCGCTCATCGGGCTTTTCTGGTGTAAACACTTGAAATTCTAGCCAGTCTACTTCCTTGACATAACCTAGTTTTTCAATCAATTCGGGGTAGTAGGGGTAATTGTAGTTTGTCTCAAAAGTAGACATCATTTCAAAACCGTCCACAAGCATACCTTCGCGCTCCAAGTCGTTAAAACCTAGCGGACCGTGAATGATATCCATTCCTTGCTTGCGTCCCCAATCTTCAACTGCACCAAGCGTTGCGCGCGCAACTTCAAGGTCGTTGATACAGTCAAAACGGCTAATGCGTACACGGTGTGCGTTGTTTTTTTCATTATATAAATGACTTATGATTCCACAGGCTCTGCCTACGATTTTTCCATCACGGTAGCACAGAAAGCATTGGGCGGTTGCATCTGCGCCTTGATGAACACTGCGGAGCGGGTCAAGCGCTTTGAGTTCGTCATCGTATAGGGCGGGTACATAGTACGGATTGCCCTTGTATAATTTTATAGGGAAATTAACGAATTTCCGTAATAATTTTTTATTAGTAACAGGTACTATTTTTAGCATATAAAAACCTCTTGAATAAACATTTTTACATTTTATTATAACAAGAAACTACACAAAACGCAAATATTTTTGTCTATACTTATCAATTAACTGCTTTTTACTCGGTTAATTATATGTTAAATGCGGGTTGGTTATTATAATACCAGTAACCAAAGTGAATTTTAAGAAGAAAGAAATAATTATGTAAAGGCTATATTAAAAGGCAAGATATTTATGTTTGTTTATACAAAAAATGTTGTAATTAAAATATTGACATAAATTTTAATTTATGATAAAATAAAATTCGTATCCGCGTGGAACGGGTTTTATTTTTAAGTTGATAAAGTCTTTTGCATTGTTTTTATAAACAAATTGCAAATTTATCGCACCCCATACAGCGAGATTGGAATGAGGAGGGAAAAACTATGTACGCTATTATCAAAACAGGTGGCAAACAGTACAAGGTTCAAGCAGGAGACGTAATCAAAGTAGAACGTCTTGATGCAGAAGTAAACAGCAAAGTTACATTCGAGCCTTTGATGATTGGGGATGAAAAAGGTAGTACCTTTGGTAACCCAACTGTAAGCGGCGCAAGTGTTACTGCTACTGTTGTTGAGCACGGTAAGGGGAAGAAAGTTCAACTTGCAATTTACAAGAAGATGAACGGACACCACCGCGCACAAGGACACCGTCAACCATATAGCAAGATTAAAATTGATGCTATTAAAAAATAGACCTATTTGGGAGGTCGTATGACAAATATACAAGTTTTCAAAAAAGGCGATAACTATACCCGCATTATTTGCGAAGGACACACAGGCTACGGAGTGGAAGGAGAGGACATTGTTTGCAGTGCATTATCTAGCATTGTGCAAACTGCTGCTCTTGGAATGCTTACCGTTGCGTGTGCTGGCGTCGAAATAGTGCGCGATGATAAGGCTGCCTATTTGGAAATAATCGTACCCGAAAATTTGTCGCCCGATACTGCCCACGATGTGCAAGTTATATTTGCAACAATGATGTGCGGCATAGGGGACTTATACAGCGAGTACAGCGATTTTATTGAATTGGAGGTCAACAATGTTTATTAATATTCAATTATTCGCCCACAAGAAAGGACAAGGTAGCAGTAAAAACGGTAGAGATAGTGAATCAAAACGTTTAGGCGTAAAGCGCAGTGATGGTACTTTTGTTAAGGCTGGCGAAATATTGGTACGTCAACGCGGTACACAATTTCACGCAGGCGCAAATGTTGGCTGCGGCAGAGATTACACTCTTTTTGCAACCGCGCAAGGTACTGTGAAATTTTCTCGTACAAAGCAAAACAAGAAAGTTGTTTCTGTTGTTGCTGAATAATCTACAAAGCATCGAAATTTCGGTGCTTTTTTCTTTGTATTTTTATTCTGTTTGTGGTAAAATAAATTCATTCTTCCATTTAGGAGAAGTTATGAGTACTGATTTAAAAAAAATAATAAAGTTTATGCAACGTCTTGCGTATGATGCTGAAAAAATTATACGAAAACATAAGAGTTTTAAAACAATGGATAAGGGCAGACACGATGTAGTTACCGAAATTGATTTGATGATTGAACGTCATTGTATTGAACGTATCAAGCGCGCATACCCAAATGCAACAATAGTCAGCGAAGAATACAATAAGGATAATTTACTGGGGAAAAATTGTTTTGTGATTGACCCAATAGATGGTACAAAAAATTTCGCGCACGGGCTTGCGCTTTGGGGCTTTCAAATGGCTTATGTTGAAAACGGAGAAACTTTGGCAAGTATTGTTTACTTGCCCGATTTAAATATGTTTGTATCTGCTATTAAGGACAAAGGCACTTTTTTAAATAACAAGTCCATCCATATTAACAAAAGCCGTGACGTTGACCACTCTTTGTGGATAGTCGAAGGGAAGCCAGAAAAATGGCATTTAGGGGAAATGCTGGCAAGTGATTCAATGGGGGTGCGAAGTATGGGATGCACATCTATTTCCTTTATTTTTGTGGCGCTAGGGCAAATTGATGGAATAGTTGTTTACCGCATAAAAAATGCTTGGGATATTTTACCAGGGTTGTTTGCTTGTGAATGTGCTGGGCTGTGTTGTAAAGCATTTGAGAACGGAACATATATTGTTACCACTAATCAAAACTTACTCGACTATGCTTGCGAAAAATTAAGCAAGAAATAAAAGGTGTTTTATGAACTATACGATTGAAAAAGATAAAATAATACTAAATGATGCTGATACCTTTACTCCTGATGGCGCACTCGCTAGTGGGCAAGTGTTTCGCTTTGGTGAGCAAAATGGCACTTGGTGGGTGATTTCAGGGGATAATCGCGCCGAAATTCGCGAGATAACCCCCAAAAATTACATAATTTCAACCACAAATCCAAAATTCTTTGTAAATTATTTTGATTTTGATACAAATTATGATATGATACTATCAAGGCTTAACAAATTTGAGATATTGCGCTCGGCTCTCGATTACGGTCGGGGAGTGCGCTTGCTTAGACAGCCTTTGGCGGAAGTAATAATCAATTTTATTATCTCCGCAAACAACAATATTCCGCGTATTCGTGGCAGTGTAAACCGTATTGCAGAGCATTTCGGCGAAAAAATGCCGTGGGGATACTCATTTCCAATGCTTAATAAACTGCAACAAGCCACTGTTGATGATTTTGTGGCTTTTGGTTGTGGTTATCGTGCACCGTATTTGGTAGATACTATTTCTAGGCTTAATAATTCGGCATTGCTAAACGAACTGCCAGAAATGGATACAGCAACAGCCCGCCGCACGTTACTCGACCTAAAAGGAGTGGGACCAAAGGTCGCAGATTGCATTTTGTTGTTTGGATTAAACAAATACGACGTTTTCCCTGTGGATACGTGGATAGACAAGGTCTACCGCGAAGACTTTGGCGGTACCGAGCGCAACCGCAACCGCATTGCAGACTTTTTTGTGTCGCAATTTGGCACAGATAGCGGATATTGCCAGCAATATCTCTTTTACTACAAGCGAAAAAATATAAGTTTGGTTTAAGGAGTAAAAATTATGCAAATCGCACTTTTAATCGACATTGACAACGCAAAGGTGAGTCTTCCCGTTTTTAAAGACATTATCGAACAGGTTAGCAAGACAGGCAAACTCACATACTGCAAGGTCTATGGTTTCAACGAGCGCAAACACATCAAGTTTGACGAAGTTATCGAAAAATATGGTTTTGAGAGTACTCCAACTATGCGCTACAAAAAACGTGCAAAATCGCAACTTGATACCCGCATTATAATTGATGCGGTAAATCTCGTACACACAAAGCCATTTATTGATGCTTATGCTATCGTTGCAGGGGATGGGGACTTGGTACCATTGCTTGCTTTCTTGCGCGCAAATGGTAAACAGTTGCTCACCGTTGCCACCGAAACAACAGACGGTAACGACCATATGTATGACCAGAAGATTCCGTTAAATGTCCACTACGCAAAGCCTAGTAAGTTGTCAAAGAAAGAACTTTCAGACCGCTTGCGTACAATTAGTGAACGTAGTAGCGCAGTTATGACAGGAGATGATGACAAGGCAATGCAAGAACGTCAAGAACTCATTGGCGAAATTGAAGACATTTTGGCATCAAAAGGCGATGAAGTTGACGAGGAAGAAGAAGATTTGTACTCAAGTCTTGAAGACTTGCTTTCAATATTGAAATAATACAAAAGCGGTAATCTAGCCGCTTTTTTCCTTTGCTTTGAATTGCAAATTTTTTAGCAAATATTAGCTACTTTTGAGAGAAAAATCACAAAAATTTTAAAAAAATTGCAATTTTTAGGGCATTGATACAATATTGTAATAATAAAATTGTATATTTTGCGCCTAAAAATATGCATTATCTCACAAAAATACCCCCAAACTTGCCCCAAAACCGCGAATTAACCCCAAAAACAAGGGTAAATTTGCGGAAAATGGTATATTTTGTTAAAATTTAATTAAGATAACAAAAAAGGGGTACAAAATATGTATAGTTACACACTTGCCCCGCCCCCTTCAAACTGTCTGGGGGGGGGGGACTTTTTAGCCTATAAAAAACTTGTTTCAAGTTTTTTCTCCCCACATACAAAACATACCAAAACACAAAATAACAGTATAAATACTCAGCCGATTTCCCAAACCGGCTTTTTTGCGTTAATTCAAAATTACGAGCAGAATGCTCGTTTGGGGGTGATATTATGAGAGTTACCCCAAAAGCAAGATTAATAAGTATCATAGTCGCCTTAGTTTTTATGGCAAGCGCCATAATCGGCAGCGGTACATACCTAATTATTAACCATTTAAACAACGCAAATGCTACTACTTCCACAAGTTACATAATACAAGACAACTTGTATAATACTGATGGAACGTTAAACAATCAAGCAGTATATGATTTTTTAGACGCAATAGGTTATATTGACAATCCAAATGACACAAACACATACAAAGCAAATCAAATACTATCACGCAATAATAGTAGTAGTTATGCAGGTGATAAAACTATTGTATTTAAAATGGGGTATTATGTAAGCCCTAGTGGTGCGATGGATACGGACAAGCCTATTGTATGGCAAGCGACATATTTACGTAACGGTTACCTAACAATATGGATGGCAAACAGTTATACAAGCGATTATTTCAACAATGGTACAAGTTCGTATAGCGATTGGAAAACAAGTTCAACAAGTTATTCTCAAACAGGTAACTATTCAAACTCACTGATACGAGAAGTAACAAATAATATATACGGTGCTTTAAATACGAGTTTGAATAGTTTAAGTAGTTTTATTGTATCTCCGTATGAAGCAAGTGCAACGTGGCAAGCAACACAAGCAAATGCTTTTTACGATAATACGAGTTACTGGTCTATAACAAACGGTATGGAAACAAACTCTAATAGTGGAAGTGCAAGTTATCAAGACAAAAATGATTGTAATCCATATAGTTGGAGTTGGGATGATACCGTGTACAAAGATAAGTTTTGGTTACCTAGCCACGTAGAAATATTCAATACGCCAGAACAAAGTAGTGCGTACGATGACCGTGGTTTATGGGGGATAACATCCGCTAATGATAGGAAGGATACAAGTAGTTCTGCATTAGACGGTAAAAGTACAAGACAATGTTGCTGGCTGCGCTCCGGCGACTCTTACAAGAGCCTCGCTGCGATGCAAGTTTTCTCCTCGGGCTCCGCTCTTAACTCCTATGTGTACATTTCCTACGGCGTCCGTCCTGCCGCTCACATCTCTTTATCCTCGCTAGCCGATTTAGTGTCTTACACTATCACGGCTCAATCAAACAATGCAAGTTATGGTACTATGTCGGGTGGTGGAATCGTTGTAAAAAATTCGTCTGTTACACTTCGTGCCACACCAAATTCAAATTATCAATTTTTACGTTGGGAATGTAATGGCGTTACTGTATCCACCGAAACAGAAATAACTTTCACTGCTACTCAAAGTGCTACATACATAGCGATTTTTGAATATGTACCTATTACTCTAAACATCACAGGTAATTCGGGCAGTTACACGAGTACGATTGATTATAATTCTAAAACGCAAAATGCAACCATTGTTATATATCCTGCTGTAAATGATTATATCAACACAATTTGGCTAGACTCAAACTCCCCGCAAATAGTGGACCGCTGGAACGATTACGTTTATCAGGATAGTGCGGCTTTTCAAGTTTCGTATAAGGTATCTGATTTTAGCAATACAATTGTAGTTAATATTGAATTGCTAAAAGGCGACATTACTATAAATATAAATCTTGCACATACACCACCGACACTACAACAAGGCGGGGGCACAAATATTAGCGGGGTTGCGTTGCAGGTGAGTGCTAGCGGGGGCAGTACTGACCTAGCGGCAGTGGGCGAAGCCCGAATCACAGGGTACAACCAAACAGAAGATTTATCAACAATACACGTAAGTGCGATGGCGTCTACGGGGTATGCTTTTGTAGGGTGGGAAGTTGACGGTGAAATAATCTCAACACTACTTTCTACCGATATTCCTTATGAAGACGTAGAAGGCAAAATCATTGTAGCCGTATTCGAGCCTATCAATACAAACTCAAATAGTGTAACAGACAACAATCAAACTAATGATTTTATATAAACACTAATGATTTTATATAAACACTAATGATTGTACATAAACAAATACTAATGATATTATAAAAAACACGAATAATTTAAAATAAACAAATACAACTAATTTTATAAACAAATACTAATGGGCATATGTGAACAAACACAAATAATGTTAAATAAACAAACAAAAAATAATTGTATAAACAACTACAAATAATGTTACAAAAATAAACACAAATAATATTAAATAAACAAAATTTGAGTATTAGCAAATATTAGAAATTTAATTTAAAAACCTTGAAAATCTCTGCATTATTTAGTAAATGTACTAAAAAAGTACGGTTGATTTGCCTACTAGAAATGGGAAACCAACACAAAAAATTAATAAAATATGTGCATTTGCAAAAATATTTAGTATGCAACCATCATACAAATAACGCTATTTTGCAAATTTTGCGATATGATGGTCTATCGTTTACACAAAAACAGAGCACAATGTTAAGTTATTTTGAAACTAGCAGAGTAAAAAGTAAGAAGGAACTCTATATAAAGTAAAGTTCCTTCTTATATTAGTTTCAAAACGACTAGACAAGTACTATGTTTTTTTGTTATTTCAAAAGTGCAAGTCTTTACGAGTGATTTTAAGTTGTTGCAACAATTTGTTTAAATTGATTTTTATACACTCTCATAGTTTATTTCTCATATTATATAGTATGAGTAAATACATAATTAATGGCGGGTATAAATTAGATGGAAGTGTTATGGTCGAGTGCGCAAAAAATGCATACCTGCCTATTTTGGCGGCAACTATTCTTTGTGAAGAACAAGTGATTTTAAACCGTGCCCCTGAATTTGCAGACGTAAACAATATGTGTGTAATTCTTGAAAAACTCGGGCTAAAAGTAAAGCGACAGGGCGGGGCACTTGTAATAGACGGGGCGAATGCAACACCCCGTTTTGTGCCTGTGGATACCGCAAAACTGCTGCGTTCGTCTATTTTTACACTCGGGGCAATGCTAGGTAGATTTCGCCGCGCTCGCGTTGCATACCCAGGGGGCTGTGATATAGGCTTGCGCCCGATTGATTTACACTTAAAGGGCTTGCGAGATTTGGGGGTAAAAATTACCGAGAGCCACGGGGTAATTAACTGCGATGCAACCGAGTTGCACGGGGGAACGATTGCGCTTGATTTCGCAAGTGTTGGGGCAACTGAAAATTTAATACTCGCGTCAGTGTTGGGTAAAGATAGAACGGTGATAATAAATTGCGCTCGCGAGCCTGAAATTGTAGATTTGTGCAATTTTCTAAACAAAATGGGTGCGCGTATTTACGGGGCAGGCACGGGACGTATTGAAATAGAAGGGGTGGCACGGCTAAATGGTACTGAATATACCCCGATAGGCGACCGCATTATAGCGGGTACATATTTAATTGCAGGGGCGCTTACGCACGGAAAAATCGAGGTAAGCGGCTGTAATTCTATATTTTTTGCAAGTTTAATAGACAAATTGCGCTATTCTGGTTGCTTTTTGAGAGCAAAAGGTGATAAAATTTACTTAAAGAGTCCCAAAACTCTCAAAAGCGTAGGACTGATTGAAACGCAAGTTTATCCTGGGTTTCCTACTGACCTGCAAGCACAACTCTTGACTCTTCAAACAGTGAGCAAAGGGTGTTGTGTCGTACACGAAAATATTTTTGAATCGCGTTTTAAATTTGTGCCCGAACTCATTAAAATGGGGGCAAATGTAAAGGTGCGCGACTGTACGGCAGTGGTCGAAGGAGTAGCAGACCTTAGCGGCGCCGAAGTCTATGCAAAGGACTTGCGCGGGGGAGCAAGCCTAGTGCTTGCGGGGTTGCGAGCAAAAGGGTACACGACAGTGAACGATATTTACCACATTGAGCGCGGATATTGCAACCTCGATAAACGTTTAATAGAGTTGGGGGCACAAATTAGACGAGAAGAATAGGGGGTGTACTGTGAGAAAAAACACGAAAATCGCGATTGCTGTCATCGTGCTTGCTGTGTTGACACTAATTATCGTGCTTGCAAGTACTGTATTTGCGGTGGGCTCAGTACGCCTTATTTGGTACAATACCCCAAATGGTACACTTGCAAGCCTTACTAATGAAAATATTTTGAAATCAAGCGGAGTACAGGGCAACAGTGTTTTCTTGCTTGATAGGGACAAGGCTATAGAAAACATAGAAAAAGAATATCCGCGCCTTCGTGTAATAGATATTGAGATTTGTTGGCCAAATATAATGAACGTGCACGCGATTGAACGTCAGGAAGTGTATGCAGTACGAATTGGCGATAAATACGCAATAACTGATGAATATCTCAAAATACTCGATATTGTACCGACCTACACAAGCACAAATATCAATCCTGTTGTATTAGAAATACCAGATTTAGACGATAATTACCAAAAGGGCGATACAATAGAACACGAGTATTTTGAAACGTTTGTAGGCGTGTATAATGGCTTTATCGCAATGGGGCGCGATTTAACCGATATGCGCGCACTGTGTGCTAGTATGAGTTATACAAACGCACACTTGACTATTACTACTCATTTTGGTGTAACTATAATACTTGACAACCCCACGCAGAATACGCAAGAGAAAATGAGTTTTGCAATAGGTGTATTTGATAAACTCGGCACCGAAGACTACGGACACGGCACTATTGAAGTATTTTTAAATTCAAAAAACAAACCAGAAGGCAGATACTATTAGATTTTTAAGTTTGTAGGCGCACCTCCTATAGAAATAATAATGCAAAAATCTACATAGATTATTTTTATTGCCCTGTGTGGGCTTCACACTTAAAAATTCTTTTTTAAGTCAAAATTAACTTGAAATTTTTATTTGTTTATGTTATACTCTCTACTACATTAATTTTGTATATTTGGAGGACACGATGAATTTAGTAAGTATGTTGGGGGCGGGTTTGCCTGAATGGATATCAGTATCGTTCCCGATTATCAAATACATTCTCTTGGGTTATATCGCGCTTGCCGCTATTGCTATTATTGTGCTAGTATTATTGCAACCTAGCAATAGTCAAGGCGGTATAAACGGTATTACAGGGAGCAATGTTGAGACATATTACGCTCACAACAAAGGCGAAACACGCGAAGGGCGTATGAAGAAAGCAACAATGTGGCTTGCCATTTCTGTCGCTATCGCTACCGTTTTGTTCTTTGTTTTGTCGCTCGTAGTTGCATAAACAAAACAAATTTTTTAGGGGGGATAGTAGCCCCTCTTTATTTTTAAAAAAGGATAACACAATGCAAGAAGACTTAAACATACAGGTTTTGGATTTTATTCAACAACATCAACTCAATTTTCGCACACGTACGGAATTAGCCCGTAATTTGAGCGAAGGACTCGGGCTTGATTTTACAGACGCATATACAATTATTGGTAAAATGATTGAAGACGGCGATTTAATCATCGAAGGCAAGGATAAATTGGCGACACCTGAGGCTTTGGGCTTGCGTAAAGGGGTATTAATAGGAAATGCGCGTGGCTTTGCATTTTGTAAATTTACTGATGCGCAGGCAGGGGAAACACCTGATGTATTTATTCCGCCAACTGCTCTAAAAACAGCACTGCACAATGATACAGTGCTGGTAAAAGTGCGTAAAAATGGCGACAAAACGGAAGGTGCGGTCGTAAAAGTGGTAGCACGCAGCAGCGGAAATATCGTAGGTACACTTGATATTGTGAATGACCATCTCGCTTTTGTAAAGCCTGATGATACCCGATATTTCAAGGATATTGTTGTCCGCAATCACAAGAAATTTAAGGTACACGAAGGCGACAAAGTTGTGTGCCGTATTACCAAATACGCGAGCGGGGATAAGAACCCTCAAGGCAATCTTCTTGAAGTATTAGGGCTTAATGGCGATCCCAAGATTGAAATGCTCGCAATTATTCGCGAAAATAATCTTTACGAAGAGTTTGAGCCCGAAGTACTGGCAGAAGCCCGCACGTTGCCACAGTCTGTTGCACCTGAGGCAATGCGCGGTAGACGTGATTTTACGCTTGAAAAAATTGTTACAATAGACAGTGAAGACACCCGCGACATTGACGATGCTGTACAAGTTACTGAGCACCCAAACGGACATTTTACACTTGGCGTGCATATTGCTGATGTTAGCCATTATGTAAAGCAAAATAGCCCATTAGACAAGGAAGCATACCGCAGGGGCACAAGTGTGTATTTCCCAGACCTTGTGTATCCTATGCTTCCACGCGAGTTGAGTAATGGCATTTGTTCTCTTAACCCAAAGGTCAACCGCCTTACATTGTCTGTAATTATGCAGATTGATGCCGAAGGTAATACTTATGACTACGAAATTTGCGAAGGTGTTATTTGTTCGCGCGAAAAAATGACGTATACCGATGTTTTCGCAATTTTTAATGATGACCCAGCGACTTGTGCAAAGTATAGCGATTTAGTGCCCGAATTCAAGGCAATGCAGAAATTACACCGTATACTCTACGCAAAACGTCAAAAACGCGGCTCGCTTGACTTTGATTTGCCCGAATGTGAATTTGAAATGGACTCGGCAGGGCACGTGCTTGACGTAAAATTGCACGAGCGCAACGAAGCACACTTAATGATTGAGTCCTTTATGCTTGAAGCAAATGAGACTGTTGCTCTTGCGTGCGATAAGGAGAAAATTCCTTTCCTTTTCCGTGTGCACGAGCAACCAGACGGACAGAAAATGTTTGATTTCTTCCAGTTTGCAGGACAATTTGGGTTAAAAGTTGCTAATAACCCTGAGAAAGTAACTCCAAAGGACTTGCAACGACTTCTTAAAACTGTTGAAGGTCAGCCCTATGAAATGCTTATAAATTCGGTAATGCTCCGCAGTTTGCAAAAGGCACGATATGCCCCCAAAAATCTAGGACACTTCGGTATTGCAGCGACAAATTATTGTCATTTTACTTCACCAATTAGACGTTATCCCGACTTACTCATTCACCGAATTATCAAGAAAATGTACTTGCGCAACAAGGACAAGAAAGAAATCGAATTTTACAAAGAATTTGTTGAAGAAGCGGCTATACTTACAAGTGAGCGCGAAAAACTCGCCGAAACCGCCGAGCGCGAGGTCGAGGACCTTAAAAAAGCCGACTATATGCAAAATCACGTCGGCGAGATTTACGAAGGAACAGTTACAGGCACAACGAATTTCGGTGTGTTTGTAGGTTTGCCAAATACTGTCGAAGGAATGTGTTCGCTTGAAAACTTGCCAACAGATAACTATGTGTTTATTGAGAAATTGTACAAACTTGCAGGCTCCAAACACGAGTATCAACTCGGGCAAAAAGTGCGAGTACAAGTCGAGAGTGTAAACCTTCGTCGTAGGCAAATTAACTTTAAAATGCTTGAAAATTAGTGTTTTTTAAGCGTTTTTTTGCGATTTAGCCAAATTTTGAAGCATTTTTTAATAAAAGGTATTGAAAAAATTTTATTTTGTGGTATAATAGGAGACGTAAGGAATGAAGGTAATTGCTACCAATAAACGAGTGCATTTCGAATATTTTGTACTAACTACCTTTACAGCGGGCATAAGTTTACAAGGTTGCGAGGTCAAATCCGTTCGCGCAGGACACGTCAGTATCAACGAAGCGTTTGTTTCTGTAAAGAACGGTGAAGCGTTTGTGCTCAATATGTATATCAAAAGTTATGAACACGCTGGGCACTTTGTTCCTGACGAGCGCCGAACGCGGAAACTGCTACTTAACAAGTCTGAAATTTTGGAACTCGGCAAGGCAGTAGAGCAGAAAGGGCTAACTGTTGTGCCCACAAAAGTTTTTTTCGAAGGCTCGCTCGTTAAGCTCGAAATAGCGGTTTGTCGTGGTAAGAAACTTTACGACAAGCGAGAGAGTATCAAGCAGCGCGACATTAACCGTGATATAGAGCGAGAAATGAAAGCGGCAAAGTAAGACCGCTAACTGCTTACGGGAGCGCACCGGCTTTGACAGGTGATGGCTTACTCCGTTTTGCATACCGCCGGCTCGTCGGCGTCATCAACGGAAATTAAATTTAAATGCTGAAACTAAATCAGTTAAGGCTATGCCTACCGTTAACTACGGTGTAGCAGCATACGCCTAATCGTCTAAACATTTTAGACAGTCTGTAATGGGGGCTTTGGCAAGTAACCGCTATTAACAGGCTTCAACCCAAACTTGCTACGCCCGAGTATCGTTCGCTGGCTCGGAGTTAAAAATAGCGAAATCGTCAGTATTATGTTTGTTTGTTTACGTAGTAATGATTAAATATTAAACAAACTAAGTATGTAGAGAATGGAATTAAGGCGCATCTGGACGTGGGTTCGATTCCCATCGCTTCCACCAGTGTGCAAAAAAAATTTAAATAGGAGCAAATGAAAAATGGAACCAGTTGCAGAAGCATTTTTAAATGTTTTAACAATTATTGCATTGATTGCGGCTGTAGCCTTTATCATTATTTTGTTGGTTGACCTTATTTTGTCAATTACAAATAAGAAAGGTTCAATCTTTTTCAGAGGTCGCAACGCAGACAAAGATGAAGAAAGTAAAAAGCAGGGGGATGATTCCGTAGAGATTAGCGGTCGTCCACAAGTTTTGGAGGGGGACAGCACACAACAAGAACCCGCTCATCAGACTTGGGATGAAGAGGCTGCTTTGCGTGAACAACAAGCATTGCTTGCAGGTGAACAAGGTTTGCCAGATGAGCAACCTGCTAGTGCTGAGAAATCTTTTACTGACGAACGTCACGAAATGATTGAGCGCCGCAAGAAAGAATTTGATGACTTTGACGACTTTGATTCATTGTTTGAAGAAAGCAAGGAAGAAGAACAACCAAAGCCCGCAGAGGAAAAACCTGAGGAAGAATTCAACTTCGACGATATGATTAATGAAATCAATGCCGAATCAGTAACTAAATACGAGGCATCTGAGCAAGAAGAAATCGTTGAGCCAGTAGCAGAACCTGAAGTTGCTGAAACTGTTGAAGAAACAACCGCAGTTGAGTTGCCCGCAGAAGCAGAAACAGTTACAGACGAAACCGAAACTGTAAAGACAGTTGAAGAAAGCGCTGAATCTACAGCGACAACTGCCGAAGTTACAGAAACAGAAACTACTGATGATGAGGGCGACGGCGATGAAGAGCCAATCGAACCAGTTGTCGCACCTAAGGAAGTTGTGGGTGTTTATGAATTCTTCCCGCTCGAACAACTTGAAGCAAGATTAAAGAAATTGCAAGCACGTCTTAAAGTGAATGAGCGCGACCTTCGCGGAAACCGTAAAGAGTACAAACCACTTGCACGTGTAAAACGTAACTTAGAGCGCGACCAAGAAAAGTTGCGCCGCAGAGAAGCAATTATCGCACGTAAGAAAGTATTGCTATACGGTGTAAACAACTATGTAGACATTGATGAAGAAAAGGCTAAGAAGTTGAGTGAAGACCTTGACTTGCTTGACGGGCTTAGATTGTCTGTTCAACACTGCGAAGAAGTTATGGAACAAAACAAGGACCGCTTCCCAATCTTAGAGAAGACAAATCAAATCCTTGTTGAGCAAAACCAGCAAATTAAAGACGATATCGCCGAAGTAGAAGCAGCCATTGCCAAACTCAAAGGTGAGAACGCAGAATAGAAAAACAAATAGGGGTAAAAGGATGTAAGACGAAAGTTTTACGTCTTTTTATTTGCTCTTTTTCATAAAATTTGTTACAATTAATAATAATTACGGGGGTAGAGTATGGGCATTTCAAACTGGTTCAAAAAAATTTTCAAAAAGCCGTCTACACGGAAAATTGAACAAGCACCAGAACAAACACTGCACCCTTTAAAATTAGGGCTTGCTTTTAGTGGCGGCGGTACTCGTGGAGTTGCGTACATTGGAGTTATCAAGGCTTTTCGAGAAGCGGGGCTGCATTTTGATTATGTGGCGGGTACTTCGGTAGGCTCGCTTATGGGTGCAGTTTATTGCGCAGATTTGAGTAACGAAGAAATGGAACAACGCGCTCGCGCACTCAAACCCAAAGATATCCTGACTAGCAAGATTGCCTTTGTGCCAAATAAAACGGAAAAGTTAGAAAGCGTCGTACGCGAAGTGCTTGGTGGTCGTACTTTTCAGGACTTAAAACTTCCATTTACGGCGGTAGCAGTCGATATTATCACAGGGACTGAGGTGCATATTGATAGTGGAGATTTAGCAAAGGCTATTTCGGGCTCGTGCGCAGTGCCGGGGATATTCAATCCCGTGGATTTTGGAGATTATAGACTATTTGACGGTGGTATTCAAAATAATATTCCCGCCGATGTTGTGCGCGATATGGGGGCGGATATCGTGCTTGCAGTCGATATCAACCCAACGCGCGGTTACGGGACAACTAGCACAAAGTATCTTGAACTAATGAAAGCCGCTTTGCGAATACTTATGAAGTCAAACTCTGTAAAAGGTTACGTGCATTCTGACTATGTGCTAAAAATTGACCTTTCGCAATACGACCAGCGAAAACTGGATAATGTAGACGAAATGATAAATATAGGCTACGAAGTAACAAAACAGGAAATGCCTAATATTCTAAAAGTGTTGGGTATGCGTGTACCAGACGAGAATATTAAGGAAACTGTTCGCCGTCTTAAAATTATGCAGAAGCGGGCAAAGCAAATCGCAAAAGAGAAAAAATTAAATAGGGGGGAAACAAATGTCGTGGGATAAGTATAATGAAGCAAGGAAGAAAGCGAGAGAGGCGCAAAATAAACTTAACAAGGCTTCTAAAACAGTAGACAAACTTACGGGCAAGAGCGATGATAAACTCACAAAATCGGAAATAAATCAGGTTAAAACTGCCGCTAAAAATGCGAAATCATATAAATGGCTGTTTAGCATTTGGGCAATTATCACGATAGCAGCCCTAGTGTCGCTATTATTTACTAGCAGTATTGAACCTGCCATAAATAATTGGATATATGGCAATAACAATACGACCGCAAGTGATGACTCGGGGGCGGTAGGAACTTTTGCCGATGTAGTTACAAATAGTGAACTTAAAATTCATTATGTGTTTGTAGGACAAGGCGACTGCATACTTATTGATTTGCCTGACGGCAAGAACGCAATCATCGATAGTGGCAGCGAAGCATACAGTTCGGAAACAAGCGCAAAAGTATTGAGTTATATAGACACTTATTTGCTTGATGATGGAGAAATAATTGACTATATGATTTTGACACACCCTGATAGCGACCACTTGTTCTATTTGCCTGATATTTTAGACGAATACGAAGTGGCAAATATTTATAGACCATATACATTTTTTGTGTCAGACGGTGAAGACAGTAATCAAAGGTTAGACCCTGACAATACTATTGCAACTGTTGAAGAGCAAGTCGCTGTTGAGGCAAAGGAGCGCGCTGCAGTTGCTGAATTGAATAGCGAATATGGTTATGGCATCACGATAGGCGACCCTACAAAAAGTACTACAAATGCCAAAAGTACGGATATAATGTACAAATTTATCAGCCGTATTTATAGCGAAACTTACGGACCAAATGACACACCCGCAGAAATTCATTATCCAATCGCTGGCGCAAGTTTTGGCGGGGATGAATATTCATTTACTTTCTATGCTCCCGTAACTCCTAGCAATGTTTATGACAGTTGGAACAACTATTCAAGTGTAATCGTGTTAGATTACAACGGCACCAAAATTGCCTTTACAGGTGATGCCGAAACAGACGAAGAAGACGAAATTTTAGCAAATGAAAGCAAACTAGACTTGCCCGATGTAGACATTATGGATATGGGACACCACGGCAGTAGCACAAGTTCGCAAGATGCTTTTGTAAAGGCTCTAAATCCTGAATATGCCATTATTTCGTGCGGTATAGACAATAAGTATGGACACCCAAATCAAGAAACAATAGATACTTTGTATAACAACGGGGTAGATTCAAATCATATTTTTATAACCGCTCAAAGTGGCGATATAGTAATAGGCTTTGGATATAATGGCGCCATTAATGCTGATAATGAAGAAAACGCAGGTACGGGCGATACTTCGACTACTGAGCCCGCCACCGCAGATGCTACAACAGATGACACCACTGAAACAACTCCTGTTACTCACGATTATATCATAGCATATACAGGGGAAGCCAGTATTGTTGCTCCAACAGAACCAACTCCAATTAAATGGTGGTATATAGTTGTTGGCATAATTGTGATTTCAGGCATAATATTGTTGGTTATAGTTCCAAGTGTAATCAAATCAGTTAAAAAGAAAAAATAAAAAATGTGGATAACTTTTTAAAAGGGTGAGCAGCCCTTTTTATTTTATAATTATAAAAAAAGTATACATATTTTTGGGCTTAAACTATTCGCAAAATGCTGTATTTTATAATCATTATGAATTTTTATAAATCACTTTTAAAAACCACGATTTGTGCAAAAAGTACAAACTTGACACAATATGTTGTGTTTATTAAAAATAGTTTGACACTATATATAGTATTTTATATAATTAGATTGTAAATTAACACAAAGGAGTAAAAATTATGAGTGGGCAAGTTTTAAAGAGAGATGGCACAATACAGGACTTTGATATCCGTAAGATTGCTGATGCCATTTACAAGGCCGCTGTTGCGTGCAATGGAAGTGATTATGACACTGCTTTTGCATTAGCGGAAAAGGTCGTAGAATTATTAAAAAAGAGAGTAGGCGAGCGAGTGCCCACTGTTGAGCAAATTCAAGACGCAGTGGAGTATACTTTAATAGACAACAGACATTCGCAAACCGCAAAGGCTTATATATTATATAGAGAAAAGCGCAAGTCTGCGCGTGAGAAGAATGCGCTTGTTGGTGCAACTATTGATTTGTTTGATAAATACATTGATGACACCGACTGGTCTACAAAGGAAAACGCAAATATGCAACGTTCTGTTGCAGGGCTTAACAACTTTGTACGCGAAGAGTTTACCAAAAATTACTGGCTTAATGAAGTGTATCCAGTGGACGTTCGCGAAGCGCATTTAAGTGGTGATATCCATTTGCACGATTTAGGGTTCTTTGGTAGTTACTGCGTGGGCTGGGATTTGGCTCAAATTTTAACTCTTGGCTTTACTGGTGTTCCAGGAAAAGTGTCTTCAAATCCGCCAAAGCACTTGCGTAGTTTCCTAGGACAAATCACGAACGCAACTTTTACTCTACAAGGCGAGAGTGCGGGAGCGCAAGCGTGGAGTAGTTTTGATACATATTGCGCGCCTTTTATCGCGTATGACAATCTTGATTATGACGAAGTAAAACAGTTGCTTCAAGGTTGGGTATTTAATATGAACGTGGCAACTCGTGTCGGTTTCCAATGCCCGTTTAGCAACATAACACTTGATATTAAGGTTCACTCACTATTAAAAGACCGTCCTGTAATTATTGGCGGTGTGCCACAAGACCGCACTTATGGTGAGTTCCAAAAAGAAATGGATATGTTCAATATGGCACTTTGCGAAGTTATGATGCAAGGTGATGCGAACGGCAGAATTTTTACGTTCCCAATTCCTACAATCAATATTACCAAAGATTTGGACTGGGATAGTCCTGTGGTAAACGCAATTATGGATATGACGTGCAAGTATGGTATTCCTTATTTTGCAAACTATATCAACTCTACACTTAGTCCCGAAGATGCGTTGTCTATGTGTTGTAGATTGCGTCTTGACTTGAGCGAACTCCGTAAGCGCGGGGGCGGACTGTTTGGCTCTAATCCGTTGACTGGCTCAATAGGTGTAGTTACAATCAACTTGCCACGTATTGGGTATTTATCAAAGAGCAAGGAAGAATTTATCGAGCGTACGCTCAAAATGGCAGACCTTGCAAAGACTAGCCTTGAAATTAAGCGCAAGATGATTGAAAAACAAACCGATAATGGATTGTATCCATATTCAGCATTTTATTTGCGTCCTGTAAAAGAGCGCAGCGGGCAGTACTGGGCAAACCACTTTGCGACAATCGGTGTAAACGGTATGAATGAAGCCCTGTTAAACCTATTAGGCAAGGATATTACAACTCCCGAAGGTCAGGAGTTTGCTATTGAAGTTATGACAGCACTTCGTGATAAAATGGTCGAATACCAAAAAGAAACAGGCAACCAGTATAATCTCGAAGCAACCCCAGCCGAAGGTGTGTCCGCTCGTCTTGCTCGTCTTGACAAGGCGCGTTTCCCAGACATTATTACATCGGGTACAGACGAACCATACTATACCAACTCGACACAAATTCCCGTAGGCTATACAGACGATATTTTTGAAGTGGTAAGATTGCAGGACGAATTGCAATCTATGTATACGGGTGGTACAGTATTGCACCTGTATCTTGGTGAACGCATTACAGACCGTGAAACCTGCAAGTCACTTATTCGTAAGATTTTTACAAACAACAAAATGCCGTATATCAGTATTACCCCTACATTTAGTGTTTGTCCAGAACACGGATATATTGCGGGTGAACACTTTACTTGTCCGCACTGTGGCAAGGAAGCCGAAGTTTGGTCGCGTGTAGTTGGTTATTTCCGTTGTGTAAAGGACTTTAACAAATCAAAGCAAGCCGAGTATTTTGACCGCAAAAAGTTTGTAGTAAAGGCTGAACAGTTACTCGAAACGGACGAACTTGAGCAACTTCACCGTGAACGAAACGGGTTAAGCGCGGCAGCAGTATAAGGGCGGAGTAAAAAGTGAAAATAATCAAATTTATCAAAAATTCAATGATTGATTTTCCGCGACACATTGCTTGTGTCGCTTTTACTTATGGATGCAACTGGAATTGCTGGTACTGTCATAATGCAGACTTACTACACGAACAAGTAGACCTAACGGACGAGTTTTTTACCTTTTTAGAGAATAGGCGTGGGTGGCTTGATGGGGTTGTGATTTGTGGCGGTGAACCGACAATTCACAGCGACTTGCCTATAACTATTCGCAAAATCAAAGAAATGGGGTTCGATGTAAAACTTGATACTAATGGAACGAACCCCGAAATGCTAGAAAACTTAATTGTAGACAAATTAATTGATTATGTTGCTATGGATATCAAAGCCCCGCAAGAAAAACTTTCTAGTATTGTTAAATCTAATAACAAAATAGACGAAGTGCAAAAAAGTATTAATATCCTTTTACAAAACAGGGTAGAATACGAGTTTCGCACAACCGTTACCCCAGACCTTACCGAAACGGACATTGTAAAAATGGCGCAGAGTATCTCGGGGGCGGAAAAGTACATTCTGCAAGTGTACAATAAACCTGCGTTTTTAGAAAATGCACCCGAACCACATAAAATTGAAACCATACAACATTTTGTCGAGATAGCAAAAAAGTACGTTCCCGCTACTATATTACGCTAAAACTAATATGAATTAATTATAAAATATTAAAAATTTGCCAAAAATACTTTTATAAAAGGCTAAATTTAATAATTTGTATCATTTTGTTTGCTAAAAAACAAAAAATTTGGTATATTCATATTACAAAGTGTTGGAGTGAAGAATGAAAACGAATATAGCCCTTATTTGTTTGTTAGAAAATTATTCAAAAAGTGTAGCCAAGCAACTTGCTGAAAGGCTCGAAATGTTTTATGTAAACGTTGACGAAATGGTTGAGTTTGAACTTGGTGATGAAAATCATATTTTAGAAACTCTTGGCGACACAGCAGGACACAAGTACATTGAAGAGTGTGAGAACAAAGTGGTAAAAAATGTAACTACATTTGAGAACACTGTAATTTGTATGAACCCTGCCGAAATGTTTACACAAGATAACTTTGACAAAATCACAAGTACAAGTTATGTGATTTACTTGCAGATTTCACCAAAGTGTTTTGAACAGCGTTGCAAATTTTCGGGGGACTATATAGATGAGAGCCTAAACGAGATTTCGTTTACCGAACGCGATAAAGATTATGTAGACAAAAGCGACATCGTGCTTAATTGTAGTACCTACAAGGAGCAAAAAGCGGTCAAGAAATTACTAAAAAGCATAAATAAATTTTTCAAGAAAAAGGCACAGGAGAAAAAGCACGCTTAAATACTCTTCGCGTGCCTTTTTGTTTGGAGGGAACTATGGAAGCAATAGAACAAAAAATTATAAACACAATGCGTAAACTTGGGCTTAACGAAGTGGTAACTGCAAATTCAGGACATACGGGCATTATCCTTGATGCTGCTCCTATTGTTTACGCAATTTTTAAATCGGCTAATTTTACACCTCTCGCACCTGATTGGGCAAATCGCGACCGAATTGTGTTGAGTGCGGGGCACGGTAGCGCATTACTTTATGCGGCGCTGCATCTTTTTGGTTTCCTTGATATAGAAGATTTAAAGAATTTTAGACAATTTGGCAGCCGTACACCAGGGCATCCAGAAATATCGACCGCAGGGGTTGACGCGAGTACAGGCGCATTAGGACAAGGCATAGCAAATGCAGTAGGACTTGCTCTTGCTGAAAAAATGCTCTCGCGCTACAATAAACCTCGTTTTAACATTTATGACCACTACACCTATTGTTTGGTGGGAGATGGTGATTTGATGGAAGGCATAAGTTATGAAAGTGCGTCTTTTGCAGGACGCTATGGGCTTAACAAACTCATTGTACTTTATGACAGTAACCGCATTTCGCTTGATGGTCGCACAAGTATGACGAGTAATGATGACATAAAATTGCGTTTTGAGTCGTGCAACTGGAATGTGCAGGTTGTGGCAGACGGAAACGACTGTGATTCTATTTTATCGGCGATTGAGCAAGCAAAACAGTCTAATAAACCAAATATAATTATTTGTAATACAACAATAGGTTTCGGCAGCCCTTTTGCTGATAGTGAGAAGTGCCACAGCAACCCCTTTGACGTTGCTACAATGAATGAAACTGTAAAGAAAATGGGGCTTGATACCGAGCCTTTTAAGGTGGATGATGATGTTTACCGCTATTGCCAAAATTTGCTTTTACCACTAAAAAACAAAGCATACAATGATTGGAAAAAATTACGCACGCGTTATGCCATTAAGTTCCCAAGCCTAAGTAAAGAACTGAACATAGATACCAAAAAAGCGATAAATAAATTAAGCAGTCTGCATTTTGATGAAGCACTTTCAACTCGCGATGCTGGGTTTGAGATATTACAAGTTGTGGCAAAAAATTTACCCAATATTGTTGGCGGCTGTGCTGATTTGTCTAAAAGTACAAAAGCAATTATAAAGGGTAGTCCCTTTTTTGATAGCGAGAAAGATAGCGAAAAGACGGGTAGGAACATAGCATACGGTGTCCGTGAACACGCAATGGGGGCAATAACCAACGGTTTAGCATTACACGGAGAGTGGTTGCCGTTTTGCTCGACATTTTTGGTCTTTTCAGATTATATGCGCTATGCCATTAGAATGGCTGCAATTATGAAATTGCAAGAAATTTATGTATTCACTCACGATAGTATTGCGGTTGGCGAAGACGGTACAACGCATCAGCCTGTTGAGCAAATCGAAAGTTTGCGGTTAATTCCTAATTTAAATGTTTTTAGGCCGTGCGATGCGAATGAAACGGTAGCAGGTTATGCTTTGGCGCTAGCAAGTAAAAGTCCAACAGCCTTGATTTTATCTAGGCAAAAACTGCCAATATTAAAAGGAACAGATACTGAAAAAGCACAATTTGGCGGATATGTTATTAGCCCTGAACGTAATAAAAAAGAATTACACGGCATAATAATTGCCACAGGTAGCGAAGTTGAACTCGCAGTTGAAGCGCAAAAAATTATGGAAAAAGACGGCTTGTCTATAAGAGTTGTTAGTATGCCTGAACGTAATCTATTTTTAAGACAAGATAAAAAATATATTGAAAAAGTACTGCCAAGCAAAATGAAATGCCGCCTTGTGATTGAAGCGGGAACAACTGCGGGTTGGTATAAAATAGCAGGGGACAGCGGTTGCGTTTTAGGTGTGGATACTTTTGGCGAAAGTGGAAAGCCAAAAGAATTGTACGCAAAATTTGGATTAACGTTACCCAATATTGTGGCTATAATGGATAAACTTATAAAAGAAAATCAAACCATTATCGACTCAGTGATTTAGTAGAAAGGTGAGTTATATATGTTTTTAATTTAAGCAACTAGCAAAAATATATTGAAATTTAGAGTTAATGGTATTAACTCTTTTATTATGTCCGCTAGGGAAATCAATCGCTTTCTCACTAAAAACAAATAAAAGTATGCATAAAATACAAAATATATAGGTACTATGCAATATATTACGCATTGCATAGTACTAAAAATGTAATATTTTTAGATAGCAAAACTTATTGCTGATAATAATTATAATACTTTAATTTCTAAAATATGTGTAAACGCACATATTTTTTCTTTTATAATGAAGTTTGTTAAATATTATCTAAATATTATCTTACGGTTTTAAAATGTTCTGCCTTTTAAGTTTATAAAATCAATAGGTTTAAAAAGTATTTTTTGGTATATAATTTTGTAAAACGAGGTAGTTTATGCGCAAACCTACAATGGATTTAAATCAGGTAAAAACCGAAATTTTAAAACTGAAAGGCAAGTATATTGAAATGGAAGTCAACAAAGGGCGTAAAAAAATCACGCATTATGAAGGGGTGCTAGAAGATATTTACAACTCCGTCTTTGTTGTTAGATTGCTTAATTCAGCAAAAAATGAAAAATTGAGTTATAGTTACAGTGATGTTCTGTGTGGTGATGTCAAGATAGAAGTAAAAGAATAAATTTTATTTTAAGCAATTAGTCTAACTATATAATAAGATCTTAGTTAGTGAATTTAAAATAAAAATATTTTCTGCACTATATCGGTTAATTTTTTAGAATTGTCATAAAATGCGATTTTGTCTAATATATTGGTATTAATAAATTTCAGGAGGACAAAAATGGCATTTGAACCTAAAAGTGCAGATTTTGAGGTTAAACGCGCTAAACCTTTGAGCAAGGATACAATTCCAGTTGTAACAACTATCGCTAATAATGATGGGGCAATCTCTCGCGTGATTTCTATGAATGTAACTCCGTGTATTGAGCAAGTTGTGGCTAGTACGGGTAGTGCGCAGATAGACGGTAAAATCAATATAAAGATTTTGGTTGAAAAAGTGGAAGGTGGTTATGATTGCATTGAGGGCACCACCAATTTTACAGCGCACGTAATGAATAATGAAATTAATCAGGATAGCGAAATTTTTGCAACTGCGCACAATTTGGGAGTATCTAACATACAGGCATCAGAGCAGGCTGTTACTTTTACGGCAAATGTTTTGGTAAAATCGGTTATTCTTTTTGATGAAAAAGTGAAATATTTAGAAGATATTCCAACAGCCGAGCAGAAAAAAGACACAATAAATTATACAAGCATTATTGCCGCAACAAACCAAGAATTTGAACTCGAAATTGAGTCTGATTTGCCACAGTCTGTTAGTAAAATTTTGTGCGTAGATAGTAAAGTTGTACTAAATAAAGCCGATGCGGGAAATGATGTAGTGTCATTATCGGGTGAAGTGTATACAAATATTTTGTATCTCACTGCAGATGAACAGCCTAAATTAAGGAATCAGCGCCTTACTCAAAATTTTACTCACGAGTTGTTAGCAAATAATGTTGTTAATACAGATATTATCACCGCAACAGTGCAAAATTGCGCTACAAATTATGAATTGCAAGGAGAATTAAATAGCGCAAAAAGTACTATAATTTTAAAAGATATTGTAAAAACTAATATTTTTGTCCGTCAAAACAAATCTATTGATGTAGTCGCTGATGCCTTTTGCCCTAAATACTTTTTAAATAATGAGGTTGCTTCGTTTACTTCTCAAAATGTCGCAAATACAGATTTAAGTTTTGAAAAAATAGACGGTAGTATCATTTTAGGGGAAGATTCGCCTCGTATTGACCGTGTGCTTGCGGTATGTGCAGGGAATGTAATTATAAAGGATACTGAAATAGTTGATAATGAGTTGAATGTGTCGGGCATCTTAAATTGCAATATAGTGTATATTCTTGATGATGAAGAAGGTACTACGCAGTCTGTTTTTGCTGAAATTCCTTTCGAGTTGAATATCAAAAAAGATGGCTTTTATGATAATGGTTTAATGAAGTTAAGTATTGTTCCAAAAGATATTGAAGCCCGTAACAAAAAGTCAAAGGAAATTGATGTCATTGCAGAACTTGCTGTTGAAATTACAGCACTTGAAAACAAAACTGCCGCAATTCTTCAAAGTGTAGTGCTAGGCGAAAAGCGCCCTGAAAATCAAAATTCAATTGGACTATATATTATACCCCAAGCCCAAGATTTATGGGAAGTGTCAAAAGCGTTGAATGTGTCGGGAAGTATTATTTCAGCGCAGAATCCAGACTTACAATTTCCAATTACTAGCCCTCAACGTGTAGTTGTTTATAGAGAAAGAAAACTATAATTCAAATTGTATTTTATAAAAAACGCACTTAATAAGTGTGTTTTTTATTATATTTATAGTACTATGCAATATACTTTTTAACAAATAAATGTTTAATTATAATAAATTGGTCAATATTTTATATCAAGTGGGGTGTTATTATGGTTAAACAAGTTGGAATATTTATAGCAATACTTTTGGTAATTGTCGGGGGTATATTTGGTTTATGTGGAGCGCAATCAACAAGTTTGAGTGCCGACCAGTTTTTAAGAATACATATTAGAGCAAATAGTAATGATATTGAAGACCAAACAGTAAAGTATCAGGTAAAAGATGCTATAGTAAATTATTTAACCCCTATACTTGCAGATGCGCATACAAAACAGCAAGCGATGTCATTAATTTCTCAAAATCTTAATGCTTTAAGTGAAGTTGCACGTTTAACTTTGAGCAAAGTGGGGTATACTTATGGTGCAAATGCAATTTTAAGGAGCGAATGTTTCCCTACGCGTTGTTATGATGATGTTGTGTTGGAGAGTGGGGAATATGACAGTTTGATTATTGAACTCGGCAGCGCAGAGGGGGATAATTGGTGGTGTGTGGTTTACCCGCCATTGTGTTTTGTAGGTGCTGAGAATAATGATACGCAAAATATTGTTTATCGCTCAAAATTAGTTGAAATAATTAAATCATTTTTTGGAGGTTGATTGATGAATACTAAATTACTCAAAGCATTGGGCTTGTCTATGTGTTTGCTAGCAATCGTCGGTGTTGGTGTTATAGGATTATTTAATCCATATACTTATAATACCGAAGTTGCTATTGAAACAGGGCTGACAACAAATCAAATAAAGACAGTACAGCAGAAATTAAAAAATTGGGGTTATTATAGCGGCAATGTTGATGGTATCTATGGTTCACAAACTAGAAATGCTGTTATAAAGTTCCAGAAAAATAACGGACTTTCTGCTGACGGAATTGTGGGTAGCCAGACTGCTGCGGCTCTCGGTATGAATCTAAGTTCACAAAGTAGCAATGACCTTTACTTGCTTGCTAAATGTATTCACGCAGAAGCAAGAGGTGAGCCTTATGTTGGTCAAGTCGCTATTGGTGCTGTAATTCTTAACAGGGTTGCTAGTAGTAAATTTCCAAACACGATTTATGGTGTGATTTACCAACCTTATGCGTTTACCTGTGTAAATGACGGTCAAATTAATCTTGAGCCAAATCAAACAGCATACAATGCTGCACGTGATGCGCTAAACGGCTGGGACCCAACTTACGGCGCGATATATTATTACAACCCTGATACAGCAACAAGTAGTTGGATATGGTCGCGTACGATTGTAACGACAATCGGGAAACATAATTTCGCAATATAAGGAGAGTGTAATATGAAAAAGGGAGCAATAGTTGCGATTGTGTTGAGTTGCGTAATAGGTGCAGGAGCATTGACTTATGCTGGGGTAAGTTGGGCAACAACGGCAAATAATATGGGGTTATACAAAACTCAACTTGAATACGTATATCAACGAAATTTATACGAATTGACAGATAATATTAATAATATTGAGTCAAATTTGAGTAAATTGAAAGTTTCTACAGATAAACAAGTACAGGAAAAATATTTAGCAAATATTGTTGCACTTGCTAACACTGCACAAGATAATATTGCAACATTACCTATTGAACATAATGCTATAAATGATACGACTACATTTGTAAATCAGTTGAGTGGTTTTTGCTTGGTTTTGCAACAAGGGTTGGTTGATGGCGAAAGTATTAGTATGGATGATATGGACCAAATCGCAAGTTTGCACGAGTCAAGCCAAAATATAAAATATGAATTAAATAGGCTTGCGGTGTTAGTGTCAACCGACTATTCAATAGTTGATCACGTAAAAAATCCTAACATTGATTCCAGCGATTTCAACAACCAGTTTAACGGATTAAACAATGATATTGTAGAGTATCCGCAACTTATTTATGATGGACCTTTTAGTGATTCAGTAACAAATAAGGAAATAAAAGGTTTGTCTGAAAATGAAATTAATGCCGAAGAAGCACTTAATCGCATGAAAGAGTGGTTTGCTGATTATGATATTGAAGCAGCAGGTGAAACAAACGGAGATTTTGCAACTTTTAATTTCAATTTGACAAAGGGTGAGCAATCATACTATGCGCAAGTTACAAAACGCGATGGAATTTTGTTGCAGTTTAATGGTGGATACGAAGTGGGCTCAAGCCAAAAAACAGAGGATGAATGTCGTACTATAGCCGAAACTTTTGCAAAAAATCTTGATTTTAGTGATATGAAAGCGGTTTGGAGTACGGTAAGTAACGGCTTTGCTTATGTAAACTTGTGTAATATTCAAAATGACGTAATAATTTATCCTGATATGATAAAGGTAAAAGTTGCAACTGATAGCGGTGAAGTCGTTGGTTGGGAAGCGCGTAGTTGGGCATACAACCATACAGAACGCACTAATTTAAGCCCAATTATTAACGAAGTTCAGGCACGTCAAGCGCTTACTATGGATGTTGATGTGCGTACTTGTAAACTAGCACTTGTACCAAATGACTATGTCGGTGAAACTCTAACTTATGAATTTATGTGTATAAGTGATGGGGCAACTTACTATATTTACGTAAACGCAGCGACAGGTGAGCAATTTAATATTCAAAAAGTTGTCGAAACAGATGATGGAAACTTGTTAATGTAATTTTATTTGTATAAATCAAAAAAACGCACAAAAAACGCGTTTTTTTACATAAAATAAGGTACTATGCAATAATTTTTATTGCATAGTACTTAATTTTGCGAATAATTATTGCCTTAAATATTAAAACTATTTTAGTTTTAAAAGTCTGTTATGTCGCGCGTACTGGTCTCTTGCATTTTTGTAATAGAGTTATGTATGTGCATTTCTTCTAATTTGTAGCGTAAACTTACAGTTTCAAGTTCGCTAATTCCTTGTGTGATGGACTGTATATCATCAAGATTTATAATATATTTGTCATCAATTTTGATTAGATATTTGTTTAGAAAAACTCCAAGCAAACCGCGACTATCAGCGCAATTTTTGTAAACAGGACTGGTATTCATTAGAGTAAAAGTATCAAAAATTTTCATATAGTCAGGCTGTCCACTTCTTGTGTAGTCTTGTTTAAGAATATCATATAATCTATTTCTTAAATCTTTTAAAACTTCTTCTCGCGCTTGTTTTGTAGCCAATTCTTGCAAATGCTGTTTTGTGTATTTGTTTTCTTTACTTTTTGCTCGAATGTTGTTGACTTTAATTAATTCGTTTAAAATTTGATTTGTTTTGCGAGTTTGCATTTCGTTCATCTTTTCGCGCAAACTTTGTTCATTATCTATAGTGTACATTTTGTTGTTTAGCAAAGTCTTAATTTTGGTTTGGTCGTTATTAAATACAAAAGGAATATATGTAGCATTTCCCGTTTTTTCATCATAAATAGCAAGCCAGTAGAGAAGGGCAATGTTGAGTAACCCTAGTCTCGAATCTCGTTTGGGGTTTATCCCTGTTTTTATTCGGGTTTGCTTGAAATGTTCAAGATACTCATTGTAAAATTCGCCGTTTATATTATTCTGCATTTCCATATAATCAATTTGATTTTTGTCATATGCCTTTTTCCAAAATTCTATTGAATAGTTGAGATTGTCATTTTTGCCACAAATATTACGAATCATATTTTGAAAATTTTGGCTGCCATTAAAATTCATAATTACCCCTAATACTTTTATTTCAATATTTCGTTTATTTCACCACCACCAAGGCAGTTGCCTTGTTCGTCATAAAGTACGGCAAATTGTCCTTGCGCGATTGTGCGCTGTGGAGTGTCAAAAATAATTTTTACATTGTTTTCTACAATTTCACACTTTACGCGTTGGTCGGCTTGACGATAACGGAATTTTGCAAAACATTCAAAAGTTTTATTCTCGGGCTTGCGTGGTATCCAGTTAAAGCCTGCTGTGATTAGTCCATTTGAATACAAATCTTGTTGCGTTCCTTGCGCAACAACTAGGGTGTTGGTGGTCAAGTCTTTGGACACCACAAACCAAGCACCTTGCGCTTCGTCTTTTTGTCCGCCAATTCCTAGTCCCTTGTGCTGACCGATAGTGTAGTACATTAGCCCGTTGTGGTAGCCTACAAGTTTGCCATTTGTTGTCCTGATTTCGCCTTTTTGAGCGGGGAGATAGTGTGATAAAAATTCTCTAAAATTTCGCTCGCCAATGAAACAAATACCTGTACTATCTTTTTTGTTTGCGGTTATTAGTCCGTTTTCGCTAGCAATTTTGCGTACTTCTGTTTTGTATAGGTCTGCTAGCGGAAACATCGCATAACTTAATTGAGTTTGATTTAATTGATTTAAAAAATATGTTTGGTCTTTGTTTTGGTCCTTGCATTTTTGCAAGTAAAAGAGCCCGTCTTTTTCGCTCACGCGTGCGTAATGTCCTGTGGCTATTTTGTCGGCACCTAGCATTAATGCTTTTTCTAAAAATGGACCAAACTTGATTTCGCGATTACACAACACATCAGGATTCGGTGTGCGCCCTTCACGATAACTTTGTAAAAAATATTCAAAAACGCGCTCGTAGTACTCCTTTGAAAAATTCACAGAATAGTAGGGGATACCTATTTTATCACAAACTCGGCATACATCGTCATAATCTTGCGTGCTTGTGCAACGACCGAGCGCATCTTTTTCTTCCCAGTTTTTCATAAAAAGCCCAATTACATTGTAGCCCTGATTTTTTAAAAGTAGGGCAGTTACGCTTGAATCTACGCCGCCGCTCATACCTACAACAACTGTTTCCATTTGCTATTTCCTTTCATAATTTTAACAAAGCTAATTTCAAACATTATATAATATTTAAGAATGTTTTGTCAATGCGTAGGTAAAAGAACGGACTAAATTTAATAACAATTATGCAGGGGATAAAAAAATAAAGCATTGCAATTTTTTATTACAATGCTTTTAAATATAATGAACAAATGTAAAACTCTTTATTTAGTTTTTAGTACAACAGGGACTTTAAATCTTTTGAATGCGATTTTAAAAATGTCTGCTATCCAGTATATAAACACCAAAGCACCCATTATCGCTACAAATACCGAAAGCATTTGCATACCATAACTATCATACGATGGATATCCGTTTTGTGGGCCGAGTACAAAATATGATACAGCATAGAATAGTATAAACAAAGACCAACAAACTGCAAATATTATACCAGGTACTGGACGTTTTACATAAAAATAATGCGCGCCAAAAAGTCCTAAAAATATGCAGAATAGGAGTGTCTTTGTATGATTTAAATCATTAGGCCAGCAGGTAGTATATACCACTTTTTCAGGTTCAAATTCGGCTCGCGCTTGCTTTACTGCTTTATGGCTTGCTTCTTGAATTTGAGATAATTTTGTGCCACATTTAAAGCAAACATTCGAGCCTCTGTTCATTCGAGCTCCGCAATTTGGACAGCGCATCTTTTCTCCTTACATTTGTGTTTTCATAAGACGGGCAAGGTCAATGACGCGGTTTGAATAACCCCATTCGTTATCATACCAAGCGACTACTTTGACAAAGTGTTCATTTAGCATAATTCCAGCGCCTTCGTCAAAAATACTGCTGCGATAATCACCATTAAAATCACTAGATACAACCGCTCTGTCTTCGTAACCTAGGATGCCATCAAGTTCATTTTTGCTGGCTTTCTTCATAGCGGCGCAAATTTTATCATAAGTTGTAGCCTTTTTTAAACGTACGGTTAAGTCAACACACGATACGTTTATGGTAGGTACTCTAAATGACATACCAGTAAGTTTGCCTTTTAATTCGGGAATAACCACACCTATAAGTTTTGCAGCACCCGTGCTACTTGGGATAATATTAAAGCCCGCAGCACGTCCACCGCGCCAGTCCTTTTTGCTAGGGCCATCAACAGTAAGTTGGGTAGCGGTCATTGCGTGAATAGTACTCATTAGACCTTCTTCAATACCAAAGTTGTCATTAAGTACTTTTACAATAGGCGCAAGACAGTTTGTTGTACAACTTGCATTTGACACAATGTCCATTTCAGGTTCAAGTGTTTCATCATTTACACCCATAACGATTGTAGGCACACCTTCGCCTTTTGCAGGGGCGGTGATAATTACACGTTTTGCACCACCTTGCAAGTGTGCGCTCGCAAGTTCGCGTGTGGTAAACTTTCCACTTGCTTCAATGACTATGTCGCAGCCCAATTCACCCCAAGGAATAAGGCTAGGCTCTTTTTCCGAATAGAAGGGGATTTTTTTGCGGTTAATTATTAGATTATTGTCTTTAAATGATACAGTGCCATCATATTCGCCGTGAGTGGTGTCAAGACTAAATAGGTAGTGTGCATACTCTGCGTCCATAAAAGGGTCATTGATACCTACAATAGTTACATCGCTAGTCATACTAGCAACACGAGCAACTAATCTACCAATACGCCCAAAACCATTAATACCAATTTTTACATTTGCCATAATTAACTCTCCTTAAATTACTTTTTTGTTTTTGCTCCGCGTGTGCTCTTTATTTTTGAAATTTGCGGCTTCTTTGCTCCTGATTTAACAGACTTTGCTGTGGTTGTTTTCTTTGGTGCAGCCTTTTTAGTCGTAGTTTTTGCTTTTTTGGTAGTTGCTTCTTCTTTTTGTGGCTCAGTAGCTTCGCTTTTATTCTCAAAATTTTCTGTTACGGCTTTTTGTGCATCTTCGTCTTTTCCGTTTTCGTTTAAATCTTGATTTTGCGCAGTGTTTTCTTGTTCAATAGGGGCTTCTGTTTCTAAAATTTCTTCTGCCTTAATAGCGGCATCTGCTGTTTTAGATTTCGATTTGCTGCCTTTTTTGCTCTTTTTAATGTTAGTGGCTTCCATTTCTTTTAGTTCGTCTATTTCATTTTGGATGTCTTCGACTTTCGCTGATTCTTCATCATTAAGAATAGGGGTGTCTTCTGTTGTTTCAGGCTCGATTTCGGTTTCAGTTTCGGGCTCTTCTACTATGTCGTTTGAAATAATTTCTTCTATGTTAATAACGGGTTCATTCGCTAGATTAATAGCAACGGGGAAGCCCAACCGATTGTTATAGATAAATTTTGCCACCACGACAGAACCAACAATGCCCAAGATTATCCATACAACTAGGGCAATAAGTATCCAAATTGTGTAAACTCCCGAATTGAAAATAGGGAAGATAATAGCCATAACGAGTAACGCAATTATGTAAAATAACGACACAACCCCAAGAGCAAGGAAAGAATTATTTGATACTTTTTGCTCTGTAGTTGGGTTGTCATAAATTTTAGGCTCAGTAAGTACACGTACATTGCGCTCTGGGTCAGGGTTGACAAGGCGTAGCGCTTTGCTGAGTACAGGGTTTAGAATAATTGTGTTTACCGAACGATTGTTTAATAGAATTACACGCGCATCACAACACATATCGCGTCCGCGCCCAAGCAGTTTGAGCCCCATTTGGTAAGTCGCGTGTCCTAGTCCTATAAACATAGACTTAAACCAATTTTCTTGTTGCTTAACAAATACAAGGTCAGCGCCGTCAAAGTGCTTTATTAACATTTTTTTGATTAAATCAATGTTTGTGTCCATAGTGATGAGTAGGCAATCACCGTTTTGAGTCTGGTCAAGTGCAGTGTATATTTGCGTGTTAATATTTGTTGAAGCCGCCGTAACTACAAGTTTGCGGTGGGGGTGAGTCGCTGCAATCTCACGCAATTCGTCCAAATATCCATAATCTGAATTTGCTACATATACTATCTCGTAGGGTTGCTTGAACTGTGTCATCAGGTGGGCAAATGCCTGGTCTCGTTCTGCGGGATTGTAATTTTTGGTATCCGCAGTAACCACGAGTGAAATCATATAAATACCTCTCTGTTTTTTAACTAATAAATAGTTTAAACATATTATATTATTTTATTTGTATTTTTTCAAACGAATTTGACTAATATTTGTAATTTATTTGCTAAATTTGCAAATTTTGTCTAAAATAGAATTATAGTGCGTAGCAGCACAGGCCATTTTTTAAATAAAGAGAAATTATAGGAGCAGAATATGAGTAAAAAATTAAATGAATACGAAATGTTATTAAAGGCAAAGCACGAGCATTATGCTGTTGGCGCATTCAATTTTAGTAGTCTTGAAATTATGAGAGCGATAGTTGACGGTGCAAGCGCTACACGTTCGCCAGTGATACTTGCTTTGAGTGAAGGGGGGCTTAGATATGCTGAACCTAGATATATCAAGTATGTAGCAGACGCAGTCGCTGATATGACGGACGTGCCGATTGTAATGCATCTTGACCACGGCAAAACCTTTGACATTGTTTGTGAAGTGGTTGATTTGGGCTTCCATTCAGTTATGATTGACGGCAGTAGTCTGCCTTATGAAGAAAATGTTGCGATTACCAAAAAGGTAGTTGATTATGCGCACAAAAAAGGTGTTGTTGTCGAAGGTGAACTCGGGGTGCTAGCAGGTGTAGAAGATGATGTAAGTAGTGATATGCATAAATATACAGACCCAGAACAAGCCGTTGACTTTGTAAAGAAAACGGGAGTTGATAGTCTCGCTATTGCTATAGGTACGAGCCACGGCGCGTACAAGTTTGAGGGTGAGCCAAAACTTCGCATTGATATTTTAAAATCTATTAACTCATTACTACCCGAAACACCACTCGTATTACACGGGGCAAGTAGTGTGCCACAGAAATATGTTGAAATAATTAATAATTACGGCGGTGATGTAAAAGGCGCAAGGGGAGTGCCTGAAAACTTAATCGCGGAGGCTTGCGCGAATGGTATTAGCAAAGTAAATTGTGATACCGACTTGCGTCTTGTGTTTACCGCAACAGTGCGCAAATTTCTTGCCGAGAACCCAACAGTTTTTGACCCGCGTAAGTATTTGCAAGCAAGTAAAGACAATATGCGCGACTTTGTAATAGATAAGATTACCAATGTTTTAAAAAGTAACAATAAAGCGTAAATAAGGATATTTACTCAAAAAGTTGTATATTTATGCAACTTTTTTGTTTTGTAATATTGACAAGATAAAAGCAGTATGTTATAATATTTATGCTTTTCAAAGCACCTGCAAAGGAGCAATATTTATGGAAATTATGATTTTAGCGTAGTAGGTAAAAAACTTGATTAAGGCTATTTATAGCCCTTTTTGCCTACACTCTTTAATCATTTTTTTGCCACAATTTGCTTATTATTAGCAGGTGTTTTTTTGTTGCGTTTTGGAAAGTGCAGGTTGTGTCATAAAACTAATTAAAGGAGAAAAGCATATGTTACAACTTACACATATTTCAAAAGAATTTGGTAGCAAAACAGTACTTGATAACGTAGATTTAACCGTATATTCGGGCGAGCATATCGGCATAATCGGGGACAATGGGCAAGGCAAGACAACTTTACTTGATATTATTGCAGGTAGACAGAAAATAGATAATGGCACCATTTTAATAGACGAAAAAATAGGATTTTTGGAACAAAATGCACGCGTGAATTGTGCCAAGTTGCTTGATAAACTTAAAAATCAGGAATTTGCAAACGACTTTTACAAGAATTTAAAAATATTGGGTATTGATGGCAATATTTCGTTAATAGAAAATAGAATAAAAGCCCTAAGTTGTGGAGAACGCATAAAAATAGCACTCGCTAGCGTGTTAGCGGACAATCCAACTACACTTTTACTCGATGAGCCGACTAATCACTTGGACCAAAAGGGCAAGAAGCAATTACTTGCGCTATTAAATGGCTTTTATGGTACAATAATTGCGGTTAGCCACGATATAGATTTTCTCAATAATTTCGCATATAAAATCATTGAAGTTAAGGCGGGAAAACTTATAGAATATCAAGGGAATTATGATGATTATACTACTCAGAAAGAAAAAGAGCGCTTGCGCATAGCACGCGAGTATGAAGCACATCAAAGACGCGTAAAAGATATAAACAAGCAAATAGAAAACTATAAGGAAGCCTTGCATATTTCAGATTTAAAACGTAGACCGGGAGCAAATCGCACTTGTTCTACAACTACACAAGACGAGCGCGCGGGAAGTCTTAGTCGTTTTGCGGCAAGCCGTATTACAAAATTGCGTCAAGAGTTAGAGAAAGACATTGAACATCCCGAACGCGAACACAGCATAAGATACAAATTACAAAAAGAAGATTTGCGGGCGCGTTTTGCTTATATTGCTGAAGATTTGGGCAAAACCTTTGACGACAAAGTGCTTTTTGAACACGCAAATTTCACCGTAGAGAGCGGAGATAAAATTGCACTAATAGGGGACAACGGCGTGGGTAAGTCAACGTTAATTAGTATTTTGCTAGGCAAAACAGATTATACGGGTAAACTTTTTACCGCATCGAGTGTGCGCCCTGTGTTAATGCAGCAAGATATATATGACCTTGATTTTGATAGTACAATAAATGAAATGAGTAAACAGTTTGATAAAAACTACCGCACAAATTTTATACTAAATCTCACAACAATGAATATAGATAAATCGCGTTTTGATACCAAAATAGGTAAGTTAAGTTCAGGCGAGAAAATGCGTATAAAACTCACGCAAATTATACTTAGTGATGCAAATCTTATTATACTCGACGAGCCTACAAACCACCTAGATATTGCAAATAAAAAGTATCTAGAAAAAGTGCTCGCAGGATATCAGGGCACATTGATTGTTATCAGCCACGATGCCGATTTTTTACGTAATACCACAAATAAAACTTTCGAAATTTCAGACAAAACAATCAAAGTCTACAATAGATAATTTTAATTTAACACACTCCACAAAAAACATTAATTTATATTGATACATAAGACTATATTTTAGGAAAATGCATATTGACAAATATGCGTTTTTTATGTATAATTATACATAAGAGAAGAGAACACAAGGAAACAAATAGGAGAAATAAAAATGGAGAAACACAAGCTAGCAATGTTTGATGATGGTATTTTAAAGCCACACAATCAGCAAGTTTATCAGAAAATTTTAGATGGGTTACTCGATTCAAACAAAGTTTTAGTAGAGCAAGCAACTGGTACGGGTAAATCTTTCCTTGCAATGAAATATATCCACGATTTCGCGCTAAATAACGGTAAAAAGGTGCTGTTTGTGGCGCCAACGAAAGTAATAGAAGATGCTTTTTTGGATAACTGCGAGGGTGTTTTGGGATATGGGAAAAATAGGAATTTTAATGTAGACCTGACCACTTCGCTTTATGCGGGGTTAAAGAACGAAGTAAACAATCATTACGACATCATTATCTTAGACGAAGTACACAGAGCAGGTGCTGAAGTGTGGGGACAGAGTGTAGAGCAGTTGTTGGCAAACAATTCAAATGCTACTGTTTTAGGTCTTACTGCCACGCTAGACCGTATGGACGGTATCGATATAAGACAATATTTTGATAATCGCGAACCCGTTTCGCGCATTTCGCTAGTTAATGCAATTCAATCGGGTATTTTACCTGTTCCAGACTATACATTAGCAAAGGTTGATTTTAGCGATGACAAGCAGTTTATTGAGCAAGCCGAGCAAGATTTGATGGATAAACTACATCACGCTACTCGTAATGAAAAGGCATATATTACCAAGTATTTAGCCGATTTGAGTGAAGCAAAAAAGATTATTGCCGAAAGTAAGGAATTGCCATACATTTTTGGGAAAGAATTGAATACTCCAGCATTGAGAAAGGGGAAATATATCGTATTCTGTATTGGTGGGCAAGACGACAACGGAGACAAGTTGCGTATGGAGCAAATGGCTACGCAGGCGCATTACTGGTTTAGAAATGTTGAAGGCAATCCAAGCATTAAAACTTATGCTGTACATAGTACTTATGGTAGCGAATACAATGCAGAACAAATTGAAGAATTTGAAAATGATGATTCAAATAGTATCAAACTATTGTTTTCTGTAAATATGCTAAATGAAGGGAAACACGTAGAAGACATAGACGGTGTGATTATGTTTAGACCTACGGCATCAAAAGTAATATATTTACAGCAGTTAGGAAGAGCCTTGTCTGTAGGGCACAATGAACACCCCAAAATCTTTGACTTTGTAGCAAATCTCGATATGGAACGAGTTGATGAGATAAAAAGAACATTAACTCCTACACAAGAAACAGAGCATACAAAACAAGACGGAGACGAAGTACAGGGTGATAGAGACAAGGGTAAACCTGTATTTAATATAAATATCAAAAATTTAACCGCTCTTGAGTTTATCAACTCTTTAAAAAGAAATATTTATGAATTTAATGAGACTTTTGATTTTGATTTGCTCATAAGTAAATTGAACGAGTACAAAGCAGAAAACGGTGATTTGTTGGTACCATACAATTACGAAACAGAGGATAATTACTCATTAGGAAGAAGAGTAATTGAATTGAGAAGTACTTATAGAAATGGCAAACTTTCACAGGACCGAATTGATGAGTTAAGCAAAATAGGCTTTGTATGGAGTGCTAAAGACGAAGCTTTTGAAGAGGGGTTTGCTAGATTGAAAGAATATCAAGCAGAAAATGGCGATTTGCTAGTGCCAGCGGACTATGAAACAGAAGATCAGTATCCGTTAGGACAAAAAGTAAATAATATAAGACAATCATTTAGGAAAGGTAAACTTTCCCAAGACAAGATAGACCGTCTAAACGAAATAGGCTTTATATGGAATACTAAAGACGAAGCTTTTGAAGAGTTTTGTGCTAGACTAGAAGAATATAAACAAAAAAGTGGTGATTTGTTAGTACCATTAAACTATGAAACAGAAGATCAGTATCCGTTGGGACAAAAAGTATCTTATATAAGGCAATCATATAGCAGGGGCTATCTTTCCTCGGATAAGAAGAATCGTCTAAATGCAATAGGTTTTGTATGGAATACTAGGGGCAATGTCAAGGGTGAAACTTTTGAAGAGACTTGTACTAGATTAGAAAAATATAAACAAGAAAATGGTGATTTGGTTGTACCAAGGAACTATGAAACAGAAGATCAGTATCCGTTAGGGTTAAAAGTACATAGTATAAGAGTCGCATATAAGAATGGCAGACTTTCCTCAGACAAAATAGACTATCTAAACGAGATGGGTTTTGTTTGGGATGCGAGCAAAAAGAAAAAAGATGATCCACAAATGCAGTAAAATTTAGTTAAATAGACATTAATTAAAAAGATAGTGAAACTTAATTCACTATCTTTTTGTTTGCTTTGTTAGCCAAACAATTATAATTTAAAATCTAATAAGCCTATGTTTAGGTTATTTAAATTAGAATTAATCGTTTTTTTATATTACAATGCGCGCATCAACTACTAGCAATCTGCCTTTATCGTCTATCATAAGTGGGTTGGCATCAATCTCGCTAATCTCGGGGAAGTCGCCGACAAGTTGGCTAAGGCGCAAGAGAGTTTCTTCCACAACTTTTAGGTCTGTTGCCATTCCACCACGCACAAAGCCCATAATATTCTTTGCCTTTGTGGCATTTATCATATCGCGCGCATTTTGTGTGGTGAGCGGGCAAGGGCGGAAGGTAACTTCCTTTAAGGCTTCGACAAATATCCCACCGAGCCCAAACATCATTTGATGCACATCGCCTTTTTTCACAACACCAGCGACCAACTCGCGATTTGCACCGCTTACTTGTTGCATAACTACAATGCCGTCCAGTGTTTCGACAAGGTTTGCCTTGTTTAGTCTGTCTACAAGCCTATTCCACCAGAACCCGAGTTCGTCCTCGGACTTAATGTTAGTGATTACACCACCAATATCTGTTTTGTGCGTAACCGTCTTGCTTGAAAGTTTGAGTACAATAGGGTAGCCAATTTGGTTTGCAATGTCTTTGGCATCTTTGAGTGATTGAGCAACCCCAAATTTAGGCAAAGGCAACCCGTATGCATCAAAAATTTGAAGGCTTTGCATAGTGGTTAGTTGTGTAATACCTTGTGCCTTTGCATTGTCTAGTATACTTTGCGCACGCGCGCGGTCTACTTTTAAGGTAGGCACTGTGTCGTCTTTGATTGCAAGGTATTTCATTCGTTCTACGAGTCTAGCAATACCGTGTACCGCGTCAACTACAAATCTAAATGTTGGAATATTATAGTCGGGGATAACGTCAAGCACATCGCTATCATATTCAGGTGTTGTCATAAACACGGACACAATAGGCTTGTTTGGGTGCTTTTTCTTTAATTCTTCAAGATGTTGCGAAATTTTTATGTCGTTTTTGCCCGCAATGTATAGATAAATTACGAGTAAAATATCGACTTCTTTTGCATCAAGCAAGATTGACGCGGCTTGCTCGTATTGTTCGGCTGTGGCGCTTGCAATTACGTCTACGGGGTTATTAATACTTGCTTGTGGTGGCAATACCGCGCGCAACTTTTCTTTGGTTGCGTCTGTTAGGTCGGCTAGGGGAATAGAGTAGTCGTTTGCTGTGTCGGTCGCAAGTATTCCAGGGCCACCAGCATTTGTAACAATCGCCAGCCTGTCGCCTTTTGGTATATTGCATTTAGAAAAAACTTGCGCTGTGTTAAATAGGTCTCGAAGATACAATTCTCTAATTACTCCGCTACTAGCAAACAACCCTGTGGCTGTCGTGTCATCGCCAGCTAAACTGCCAGTGTGCGAAACACTCGCTTTTGCTCCGCGCGCGCTACGTCCTGATTTTATAATCAAAATTGGCTTTTTCTTTGATACACGTGTTGCGATTTCGCGGAATTTAGCGGTATTAGGGATGGACTCAATATACATTAAAATTTGCTTTATTTCGTCATCCTGCTCCCACATTTCCATAATATCAAGCGCGTTGATTTGGCACTGATTACCAAGTGAAACCATTTGCGCTAGCCCAATTTTTAGGGTAGGGAGCAAATTTATAATACCACTTGCAAGCGCTCCTGATTGTGTCGCAAAACCAATATTGCCTTTTACTGCTTGAATAGGAGCAAAACAGCCATTAAAGCGGACGTTATCCGCATTGTTAATTACTCCCAAACAGTTTGGGCCTATAACGTTTATGTTGTTCTTTTCGGCAAATTCGGCAATAGCATTTTCCATTGCTTGACCCTCGGCGCCTGTTTCCTTAAAGCCGCTTGAAATAATGATAACATTATTTATTTTTGCCGCTGCACATTCTTGAATAACTCCCAATACGGTTTTTGCTGGGGTTGCAATTATTGCGACATCGACAACGGACGGAATGTTAGATACGGAAGGGTAGCAGGGCACACCTTCGACTTCGTCATATTTGGGGTTTACTGCAAATATTTGTCCGTTAAAGTTTGCTTGCGTAGCGCGTTTAATTAGCTCATTGCCGACTGAATCAGGCTTTGGACTTGCGCCAATAATTACTATACTTTTAGGGTGCATCATTTTTGTTAAATCTATCATCGTCTTTCTCCTTGATAAACATTACTAAAAGTATACCCCAAAATTTGCAAAAATCAAAATGTTTTGATAAAATTACATATATGGAAATTATAAAATTACGAGAAAATGGACTTTCAAACACGTTTTTGATAGTCGAACAGAATAAGTTTTTGTTGGTTGACCCGAGTAGTAGTATAGAGGAAGTACGGGATGAGATAGGGAAGTTCCAAATTTTAAAGTGCGCAGATTTGAGTATTTTAACACCGAATTATTCGCAAAATGGCTTGCAGAGTACATTGCATAGTACTGTAAATCTACCACTTTCAAGCAACAAGAGTGAAGAAACACAAAATGGAAATAACAAAGTGTTGCAGTGGGGAAATTCTAGCGCTATTCCGTCAGCGGATAATAAAATTTTGGAATGTGCAGGAGTGTTTGTAACACATTGTCATTTTGACCATATATATTATATAGAAGAATGGGCACGCGCGGGGGCGGTGATTTTTTGTAGCGAGCAAGCATACCAAAATATGCAAGATATCAATATCAATGCGTCAAAAATGTTTACCGAAAAAAGTTTTGTCGTAGATAGGGATAATTGTGTTTTTGTGAAGGAAGGCGATAAAATTAATTTAAACGAAACGCAATTTATCGTATTAGAAACAGCAGGGCATACAAATTGTAGCATTTCACTTTTTCGGGCAAACAGCCTTTTTTGTGGGGATTTAATTTTTGCTGGTGGATATGTTGGGCGCACAGACTTGCCAACGGGTAGTGTGCAAGAGTTAGACAAAAGCCTTGAAAAAATCAACAAACTATCAAAACCCTTGACCGTTTATTCAGGACACGGTAGTAGATTTACGATATAAATTTTGTAGTTTTATGCAATTTATAGAACTATTTAATATAATATTAAAGTGAGTTATATCATCTTTATTAATTGCGTTAAATTATATTAAATAAAATTTAGGTCTAAAAAACTTGAAAAATTTTTATTTTTTTGTTGACAAAAGATTAAATTTAATGTATCATTTAATCGTTATATCACCTTGCGGGGTGTAGCGCAGTTGGTAGCGCACGTGGTTTGGGACCATGGGGCCGGGGGTTCGAGTCCCTTCACCCCGACCATTATAAGATATAACTTTTCTTATGGCTCAGTAGCTCAGCTGGTTAGAGCGCCGCCCTGTCACGGCGGAGGTCGTGGGTTCGATCCCCATCTGAGTCGCCATTCGAGTACTAGGTAACACTAATACTCGGGAAAAATCGGGTGAATAGGTTGGTGGGATCGAACGGGCACGTCTTGTGCAAGCCAACAGTGTTGGCTTGTTCGTGCCTTGGCGTGATAGTGAAGCGAAAATATTTTCGCGTAACGGAGCGATCCCTGAACTAGAGTCGCCATTCTCAAATGGAAATAACAGAAGTTTGAGATAATCAAAATATGTAATTAAGGACCAGCCTTACTAAATTATAAGGGACTTTAGCTCAGTTGGTTAGAGCGTCCGGCTCATAACCGGATGGTCCAAGGTTCGAGTCCTTGAAGTCCCACCATTAGTAAGGTTTTTTCTTAGAAATGGGAATTTAGGCTTGTTTTACAAGCCCCGGTAGCTCAGTTGGTAGAGCATAGGACTGAAAATCCTTGTGTCGGGGGTTCGAGTCCCCCCTGGGGCACCATTGACACGGAAGTGTCATAGAAATAGGTGGGGGACTCTCACCCCCGGATTGCGATTAAGCAAATCGGTATGTGTTTTACTCCGCCCGCGATTACGGGGGTCTTACGAAAAAAAGTTTTCGTAACGAGTCCCCCCTGGGGCACCAATCGAATACATAGTACAAATTATGTATTCGAATATACGAGTGTTTTCTATAAGGGGACTCGAACGGGCACGTTAAGAAATAAGTTGCCAGTGGCAAGTTTTTAGTGCCCCGGCGTGAAAGCACCGAAAGGTGCGGAGCGAGTCCCGCACTAAAGGCACCATTGACACGGAAGTGTCATAGAAATGGGGGACACTTGCCCCGAAATTTAATAATATCTGTTAGGTTTATATGCTGGCGTGGCTCAATTGGCAGAGCAGCTGACTTGTAATCAGCAGGTTGATGGTTCGATTCCATTCGCCAGCTCCATTACTAACAGATATACAAGGAATTATTTCCTTTATTATGGGAGCTTTCCAGAGTGGCCAAATGGAGCAGACTGTAAATCTGTTGTCGGAAGACTTCCGGGGTTCGAATCCCTGAGCTCCCACCACAAGTCAAGGAGAACGAGAAAACTTGCACGCGTAAGCGTGAAGTACTCGTTTTTTATTTTGCGTTACACTTGCGTATAAGCATATATAAAAACGATGTGCTTTCATATTGCGTAGCAATGTGCAAGTTTTTGAGTGGCTTGCGCAGTGGTCTACCGCAAGGCAGTTTACTGCCGCGGCTAGACAAAATCTCCTTGCGTTGCTAAAATATCGTAAATGATAGACGAGTGTTTTTTGTTTTTGTGCTTGGCAATGCCAAGCGGATTCGAACCCCTTGGGGTTCGCTCCGTTACGCGAAAAAATTTCGCTCCACTATCACGCCTGCCAAGACGCAAGGTCTTGTCCAATTTGCTGATACTTGCCACAGGCAATTATCTTTTTCGCAAATTGCCCTTCGCTCCCACCACAAGTCAAGGAGAACGAGCGAGTCTATACGCAAAATAATATTTTGCGTAAATAGGGCTCGTTTTTTTGTTGCGTAATTATATTTTTGCATCTAACGCAAGCAGACTAATATAAAAAGTAGCATAAAATTAAGGTAATGAAAATTCAGCGACAATATTTTGCACCATAAAAAAGCCATAAATGTTAAGTGAATAAATATACTTAATTACTCTTGAAAAAATATAGACTATGTGTTATACTTTCGGCGAAAGGAAGGAAAGAGTATTATGAGTAAAATTAATCAGCGAATGGCTATTGCACTTACAGATATTAGAAATGATTTTATAAAAGAAGATAGTATGCTTTTTTATCTGCCAGATGAAATAGAAAAGCATAAAAAGCGAATGTCTATAATTCGTAATAATGTCGAAAATATTAGACCTATGTTAAGTGAAATTGTGCAAATCTCAAACGATTACGATTTCGAAAATGAAATAAAAATTTCTATAAATGATTATAATTTTATGTCTGATTTGAATAGTGATATTTATTTTTATCAGCAGAAATTAAACGAAAGGGTAAACAAACTACTTGATAAAAAATTTGAGAAATTCAATAAAATAGTATCAAGGCATATTAATACAAATGCTAGCGACGTAGCGCAAAAAATGGCAGAAAATTTGCGAAACAATACTAATGAAAATTGGACTGTTATTGAGTATGGGCCAAAGGATAATTATTTTTCATTCCAGTTGCGCAATAATACAAAACCAAACAAAAGTTTTTTTATCCAAAATTCGCCTGTTTGGTATTTGGGGCGCACAAGGCTAGAAGGAACAGGGCAGTTGCCTGATGAAAAAATATTGAGTGTGCCTTACGATGAATTTGGTGAGAAAATGTACCAACTTGCTTGGATAACTTGCGCCCTTGACCGCGCTCCCGCTTCAAAATCGCGTGAATATTGTGCGCGTTTAAGACAACCATCAAAGTTGTATCAAAAAATTCCCGAACTTGAAAGCGCGGTTGTTGCTGGAATGTTTGATTTCAATGCACTAGTTAAGGAAAAAATAAAATTGCCAGAATATAATATTTTAGAAATATAAAAGAAAGGCGGGGATAATATGAAAAAAGAACCCCAAAGAATTAATACTAACAAAAATATAAACTCAACTAATAAAGAAGAGTATACAATTATTGAACCTTATATAAAGAATGTGCGCAAAGTGCATTTTTCTGAAACCGATACCGAAAAGGCAGAAATTCGCAACGGCGATATTTTTGAAATATGTACAAAAAATATTGATAAATGTGGCGCCGAACTCAAAGCGCTAGGCGATTATCCCGAAGTTGAAAAGGTTCGCCAAGTGATAGAAAAATATCAGTTTACAGACCCGCTCGAAATAAAAGACCATTTGCTTGAACGTTTCCTAAATAACACGGATACGCCGTGTGCATTTGGCATAAGGCTTGGCGCGTTTTTCTGTGTTGCATATAATTATATAGGAAGTGAACTTGAAGATGAGCAGCAACTAGCGGAAATGTGGTCAGCAACTGAGCGAGCAAACGATGCGGTAAATCACGAGTTTGGGGGTAAACTTTCAGCATTTGATATTGATAGACTTGTGTCTATGGGAGCGCGCCAAGATGAAGCCTTTGTGCTGGCACGCTTGCTTGGTGTCGACCACGAAAGTGCAAAAGCGATTGTAAAAGCAGATGAAAACATTATTGATATAAATAAAATTCGTAAGCAAGTCAATGACTACGTACAGTCGCAAGTGCAAATAATTTTTGAAGATTTAAAAAGTGAGTTTGAATACCGTTTTGAAGAAAGAATAAACGAAATTCGCACAGAACTTGGGCTTGAACCTGTCGAAGAGGAAGAAATTTTCGAGGACGAACAAGAGGATGAACCATTGCCGCTATTTAAGACAGGCAAGCCAAAACCTGATTATGAAAGACAACAATAATGTTGTCTTTTATTTTTGCTTATTAGTGGTATTAAAATAAAAAAGAGTTATTTGCTTAATAACTCGTCAACTAGCTGCTTTAAAAGTTTTAATACGATAGAAATAGATTTAATTATCATTAAATAAATTAATCAATGCTTGCCTTTTTTCAAGTGGTAGTTTTTTAAATATGCGTAAAATTTCCATATCTTCTTTGTATGTTTCAGGAGAGTGATAGAAAAATTCTTCCGCCGAAACTTTGCACTCATCAAGAATACGGAAAAATACTTCCATACTCGGCAAAAAGTCCTTTTGGCTTTCCAAACGATTTATATAACTTTCTGTCATATCAATTTTTAATGAAAGCGCACGTGCTGAAAGCCCCGCATTGCGCCTAATTGTTCCTATTTTGAAAATTAACTCCTGCTTGTCCATAGATACCTCCAAATATATAAAATTATAAACTTTAACCTTAATTTTATACTTTAATGTATCTTGGTAATATTGAGTTATTTTCAATAAAGTATTGAAATATATTAAATATAGTTGACTTTTATTAAATATTTTAGATATAATTATCACGAAAAAGTGAAATGTACAAAGCTTTATACGTCGTTTTTAATACAAAATAGGGGGATAAAATGACGCAAAGGACAAGAATAACAAGTATAATAATTTGTATTATTTTTATCGCAAGCGCGCTAATCGTGGCTGGAGTAATTTTAATTGTAAATCACATAAACAAGTCTAATGCTTTATTGAATGATAGCCCGCGAAATTATATTGGTAATTTGTTTGATGGGGCAAATGCGTTAAGTGCTTCTACATATAATAATTTAATAACAGAACTTGGAACTTATAATGCTAGTACTATTAAGCAACAAAATGATATTAATGAAGGAGTACCTATAGTTTTCCAAATGGGTACAGCACCAAATGGCAACCCAATTGAATGGCAAGTAGTGTATCAGTATGGTGATATAATTACTATTTGGATGACGGATATTTATACTAGTGCAGAATTTTCACCTACAGGTCCTGCAAATACTAATTATAGTGCATCAAGTGTTAGAAATGTTGTACAAGATATTTACGAAATGATACAGTCCCAAAATACATTAATTGATAATTGTATAGTAAGCACTGATAATAATAGGCTTCCAGAGGAATATAAGGAATTTCAAGCAACTGAAAGTTCAGAAAGTTATCCAAATGCGGGACCAGGGGAATATAATGTTAATGATATAGGAAATATCGATGATAAATTATGGTTTGTTAGTATGTATGAATTAACGGTTCTTTGGGGATTGGGAACAGATGATTTAAGTTATGCTAATGGTGGAGCGAATGTTTCAGATATAGTTTGTATTGATGGTACTGTTGCTGATGAAAGCAGTGAAATTTATACAGATAGATACTATACTCGTACTGGTAACAATAATATGTTTAATTGGCTGTCTATAATTTATTCTTCAGGACAGTTTGCTTATGGAGGCTGGGGAAAAGCCGGTATTCGTCCCGCTTGCCATATTTCATTATCTGCATTGGCAGAGTGTGCGACAAAACAAATTAATGTAGTATCTGCAAACTCAACTATGGGATCAGTATCAGGTGGAGGGATATTTGCAAGTGATTACACTGGCACCACCACCATAACAGCGACACCAAAAGAAAATTATGTTTTTGACTACTGGCAAGATAGTACAGGAAATAGATATTATGAGAACCCATATACTTTTACAGTTACAAAAACAGATACTTATACTGCATATTTTCGTGAAGTAACAGTTAACATTACGTCCGCAAATAGTGGAGCCGAGATAGCAGTACAAAATATGGAAATTGTGGGGCTAAAACATACTTATGCGCTGACCTTTAACGAAAACTTTTACATATCAAGCATTAGTCTAAATAATGGCGAGCAGCAACTTATCACAAATATGAATGGAATACTTATTCCAGATAATTCTTGTATAGGCATTACTTACTTAACAAACATTACAGGCTCACAAATGTATCTTGAAATTGTTGGAGTTTCGGCAGATATCTCAATTTTGCTATATTTTGTAAATGTTGAGCAAAATTTTTCGCCAGCAAACAGCGGGGGCGGGGCAAGTGGTGTGATAGTGAGTGCAACATACGGCGGTACGGTTATGCTTATTGGTGATGATTTTGAAAATCTTACTAATAACGATACAATTACTTATATTGCAAAATTAGTGCAAAATGGCTATTGCTTTGCTAGGTGGGAAGATGGAAATGGGAATATATTAGGTTATGAAATGAATTTAGTTCTCACCAAAGCTGAAGCTTATAACACAAAAGTAATTGCAGTATTTGCCCCAATAGACAATGCAAATATAAATGATGATATCGACAATGGACAGACAGGCGACTTTGTATTTCCGTAAATCTATATAAGATTTTTATTATACTTGTCTTTTATGGCAATTACTCCATTTTTAGCCATAAACTTTGCGCAAAATTGCTTGCATAGTACATTGCATAGTACTGTTTTTTAGGGGATAATTTCCATAAATTTTGCATATTTTAATAGTTTTAATTAATTAAAAAGTGTACTAAAAAAAGAACCTTATTTTAAAGGCTCTTTTATTTTTGATAATTTATTTTTAGTCCAGTGTTTCTTCTTCGTCCACTTCGTAATAGTTTATAAAATCGCGCTCAATAGTTTTAGCACGCCGCACAGCGTAATAGCCATATTTGTCCCGAATTTTATCCAAACTTTCGTTTAATTTTTTGAGTTTTTCTTGCTTTTTAAAATCAAATAAATCTATTTGCTTTGCCGTGTCTGCGCGTTCAAGATTGGACATACTTATGCGCACCGAACGAATAGAATACGGCTGCGCGCTTTTCCAGTATGTATCAAAAAGGCGCATACACATTTGCGCAAAATCTGCTGCGTTATCCGTGGCGGTGGGGCTGGTGATTGAGCGGGTTGAGCGGGTTAGGTCGCTGTTGCGAATGGTTAAGTGGGCAGTTCGCCCGCGCAAACACAGTTGTCGCATACGATAGGTTACTTTTTCGGCAAGGGTGAGTATCATTATCTCGACTTCTTCACGCGTGCGCAAATCTCGAATCGCGGTCATTCCGTTACCGACCGATTTCGTTTCGTCCAAAAAATCTTGATGCGCAACTTCGGACACATCTTCACCGTTTGCAATCATTTTGTACTGCGGCCCGAGTATCCCAAATTGCTGCCGCAAAATATTCTCATCAGCCCGAGCCAAATCGCCAATGGTAAAAATATTGAGTTTGTGCATTTTTTCAATAGTGTGCTTGCCGATAAAAATCAAACTATCAGCAGGCAGCCCCCAAATTTTTTCGCGGAAATTTTCTCGGCTAATTACGGTGGTGGCATCGGGCTTTTTTAGGTCGCTACCGAGTTTTGCAAAATATTTGTTAAAGGAAACGCCCACAGAAATGGTGAGCCCTGTTTCGGCTTTCACAATTTCGCGTAATTTATCCGCAATTTCAGGCCCGCTGCCAAAAAGTTGCTGGGAGTGGGTAACGTCTAGCCAGCATTCATCAGGACCAAAACTCTCGACAAGGTCGGTAAAACGTTGATAAATAGCGCGCACTTGACGACTATATTGCTGGTAAATTTCAAACTGCGGGGGTAGACAAATAAGGTCTGGGCAAAGTTTTTTTGCTTCCCAAATTGTCTGTGCAGTCTTGATTCCAAAACTTTTTGCAACATTATTTTTTGCAAGTATTATACCGTGCCGAGTACGCGGATTGCCTGTAACTGCGACAGGCTTTGTCCAAAGTACAGGGTTTAGTACACATTCCACAGACGCATAGAAATTGTTTAAATCACAATGCAAAATCACTTTGTCCATAATACACCCCCTTTAATTAAGATACTGTCATTCTGAGACGGACATCGCAGCCCAGCCCGCGAAGAATCTCAGCCATTTAAAATGAATAGATTCTTCGTCTCCATCTCCGTGGGCAAGGCTCAGAATAACCAAAATATTTTAATTTATAAAGTACTTTTTTCCTTAATTCAAAATTCCTAATCCTTCTTATATATTATCACTATTATTTAAATTTGTCAAACATTTGTTCTAAAAAAATAATAAGGTAAAGTAATGGAAAATTTAGTCATTAATATTATATATAGGAATGGGAGAGTATCAAAGAAAAATATGTTTTTTAAAAAACTTTTAAAAAAGTTGACCAAAAACATTGACAACTGCATATAATAGTTGTATACTATAAAGGTCAAAGAAAGTCAAACTATATAAAAACAACAAGACATCATACAAAAAACGTAAAAAAGGGGGTGGTAAAATGTCTAATATTTCGGATATGATAGAGGCATTTTTGATTGATACTTTGGGTGATGATGAATATCTCGACATCAGCCGCAATGATTTGGCAAATTATTTTAATGTTGCACCCAGTCAAATTAATTATGTGTTGACCACTCGATTCAATTATGAGCGCGGGTTTCTTACCGAATCCAAGCGCGGCGGCGGTGGGTATATCACCATTATGCGCACAGACAGCAAAAATTCTACGTGGCTTACGGGCATACTTGATAGACTTAATCAAGACGTAGATTATCGCACCGCCTGCTACATTGTGGACGAAGCAGTTTCGCGCAAAGTATTTTCGGACTCACAAGCGGAAATAATCAAATCAGCAATTAGTCCCGCCGCATTGAGTAACCCATTTAAATTAGAAAACCATTTACGCTCTCAAATTTTACAGCGTATTTTACTTAAACACAATGTAAAACAAAGGGAAAAAGATTAGGAGGTCGTGTTATGTATTATTGTGATAAATGTGGAAAGCCAGCCACTCATCTTACTTGGCTTGAAATAAACGGACACCGTACAGAACAACATCTTTGCGCCGATTGTGCAGCAAAGGAAAAAGGGCTAGACGAAATCATAGAGCCAATGATAGGCGAATTTTTTGATTTTCCTGTTGCATTCGCAAGACGTAAACCATCAAAGCGCGTGCTTACTTGTCCTGTGTGCGGTTACACTAGCAAGGACTTTTTAGCAACGGGCAGGCTAAATTGTCCCGAATGTTACAAATACCTTAGTGAAGTGGTTGAGCCTGCAATTAAAAATTTTTACGCAGACCAGCCCGCACCTATTGAAAAGGTAAAACTAAAAAAACGTAGTTTGCCAAAAGCAAGCGAAGTGGATAGCCTAAAAGAACGTTTGCGCTGCGCTGTGGCTGAGGAGAGATACGAAGATGCAGCAGCATTAAAACGTCAAATTGACAATATTGAAGGAAAAAAGGGGGAATAAAATTATGTTTTCACAGAATAATGGATTTACACAACTTGTGGACACCGCTTTGCAGAACGCAGGAGAACTTGCAAACCGCAGCGGACATTTAGAACTTGGTACCGAGCATCTGCTTTTTGGTATAATTTCGGTTGAAGAATGTCTGTCCGCAAAAATACTTAAAAAGTACGGAGTTACAAAGGCAAGTTATCTTCAACTTTTTGATGAAAACGTGCAGAAAAGCCCGAGCCTTGACCAAAGCGAAATTGACTTAACCCCATTAGTTAAGGAAATTTTGAGAGCCAGCCAAGAAATTTCAGCACGACTTGGGCAAACCTTTGTAGGTACCGAACATGTTATGCTTGCAATGCTTGCAACTAATAGAAGCGCGGCACTTACAATGCTTGAACGTGGATTTAATATCAACATTGATGCCTTAAAGTACGAAGTGTTAAATGCTTTGCGTAACGAATCTTTTGAAGAAGGCGAAAACGGCGAAGCGGTTGAAAATAAGAACAACGAAGGCAGTACATTGCCTAAAAACTTACTCGAACTTGGTACCGACCTTACTCTTAAAGCAAAGCAAAACAAAATCGACCCTGTTATTGGCAGGGAAGACGAAATCGCACGAGTTATCGAAATTCTTTGCCGTAAGACAAAAAATAACCCCGTGCTAATAGGTGAAGCAGGTGTCGGTAAATCGGCTGTTGTTGAAGGGCTCGCACAAGCCATTGTTAACGGAAATGTTCCAGACTTGTTGAAAAATAAAACTATTTTCTCTCTCGAACTTGGTTCGTTAATGGCGGGTACAAAGTACCGCGGTAGTATGGAAGAAAAACTCAAAAACGCGATTGAAACCATAACTCAAAACAAAGATATAATCGTGTTTATTGATGAGTTGCACACACTAGCACAAGCGGGTGGCGACAAAGGGGAAATTAGTCCAGCAGATATGTTAAAGCCATATTTAGCACGTGGCGAGTTGCAGACTATTGGAGCAACTACAACGGACGAATATCGTAAATTTATTGAACAAGACAAAGCACTAGAACGTAGATTTCAACCTGTAATGATTAACCCGCCTACAGTTGAACAAACTATTAGCATTTTGCGTGGGTTGCGTGATAGTTACGAAGCCTTCCACAATGTAAAAATTACAGACGAAGCAATCGAAGCCGCAGCCACTTTGAGCGACCGCTACATTATGGATAGAAGTTTGCCCGACAAGGCTATTGACTTAATCGACGAAGCAAGTAGCCGCGCAAAAGTTAGCGGTGCAACAATTCCTGCGCCACTAAAACAGAAAAAGGATGAGTTAATTCGCCTTGAAAACGACAAGAAAGAAGCAGTTGTCGCACAAAATTATGAAAAAGCCGCTCAAATTAGGGAAGAAATCAAACAAGTTACCGAAGAAATCGACAAATTGCAGGCTGATTATGAGAGCAAGGAAAACAGCGCAAGTATCGGTTTTGACGACATCGCACGCGTTGTGTCTGCTTGGACACATATCCCTGTAACCAAACTTACAGAAACAGAGCGCGACAAATTGATGGGGCTTGAAAACTTGCTCCATGCACGTGTAATAGGACAGGACCAAGCCGTAGTTGCTGTAAGTAAAGCAATTCGCAGAGCACGTGCAGGGCTCAAAGACCCCAACCGCCCAATAGGTACATTTTTGTTCCTTGGGCCTACTGGTGTAGGTAAAACGGAGTTAAGTAAAGCATTAGCCGAAGCAATGTTTGATGACGAAAACTTGATTATTAGACTTGATATGAGTGAATATATGGAAGCACATTCGGTAAGTAAACTTATTGGCTCGCCTCCAGGGTATATCGGGCACGATGACGGCGGACAACTTACCGAACAAGTGCGCAGAAAACCTTATTCGATTATCTTGTTTGATGAAATTGAAAAGGCGCACCCCGATGTATTTAATATTTTATTGCAAGTAATGGATGATGGTAGACTTACAGACAGCCACGGCCGTACAGTAAGTTTCAAAAACACTATTATCATTATGACAAGTAATGCTGGGGTTAGCGACCCTAAATACAAGAAGAATAGGGAACAGTACGAACAAGAAGAAGACGAAGATAAGATTGCTAAACTAGACGAAGAAGCCGCAGAAATCTTAAATAAGGCAATTAAGGGAATGTTTAGACCTGAATTTTTAAACCGTATTGATAGTATTGTAATATTTAAATCATTATCAAAACCAGAACTCGCGCACATTGCAAAATTACTTATTACCAAGGTTGTAAACAAACTTAAAGCCCAAAATATCGAACTCAAATTCACCGAAGAAGCCTTGAAGTATTTGGTGCAAAAAGGTTATACCGCAGATTACGGTGCAAGACCATTGCGTAGGGTTATTGAGCAAGAAATTGAAGATAAACTTGCTGATGAGATTTTGTCAGGCAAATTAACTGACGGGGCAAAAGTAACAGTTGATGCCGATGTCGAACTTGGCAAACTTAAATTCCGCATTTACCAACCAAAAGCCGAAAATATGACTGAATAAAGTATAGTTATGTTATAAAATAAAAGAAACAAATTGACTGTAAAGATTCAATTTGTTTTTATTTTTTAAAAAATAGGTTGTATTTATCCTAGAATTAGTGTATAATATAAGTAAGGGGGAATGCTTATGAAAATTGATACTGAAAATTTAATTTCTATTACCGAAGCCAATCAAAATTTTTCAAAAGTAGTTAAAAAAGTTGATAGCGACGGTCAAGTTATTATTTTAAAAAACAATCAGCCAAGATATCTTGTTTCCAAAATTGACGATTTGCAAATAAAACTAACAGACAATGAGTTGATGGAAGTTGTGGCAAAGAGAATTTTAAGCGAGCATAAACACGCGTTTGAGGTGTTGGCGAAATGATTAAATTTGATAAAGAAAAAGTACTGTTACTACAACAATTAGTAATAGAATCTTCTGGCGGTGAAACAGGGGTGCGCGATTTAGGATTATTAGATTCTGCACTTAAAGCCGTATATCAAACATTTGAAGGTAAAGAACTTTATCCAACAAAAGAAGAAAAGGGTGCAAGGCTTGGCTATAATTTAGTTTCAAATCACGCCTTTGTTGATGGAAATAAACGAATTGGAATTTTAGTTATGCTGTCATTTCTGGCTATGAATGGAATTAATTTATTTTGTACAGATGACGAACTTATTGAGCTTGGCTTTGGTTTGGCGCAAAATAAAATCACATATGAGCAATTACTTGATTGGGTGAAATCGCATAGAATAAAATAAAAACTGTTTTATGAGTTAAATCATTTAACAGTTTTATTTTTATCATTTTTATTATAGTTTTCACTAATTAATACACAAATTTTACTAAAATTTAGTACTATGCAATGTATTATGCAGTACTATGCACGAGATATTTCAGCATCATTTGAAGGGGCTTTGCTATTCTCGTTTTCAAGAAGTGTATCAAGTGCATCTAACACTTCATCTTTGTGAAAGGGAACATATTTGTGTTGTGGCTCAGTACACATATAATAGACAAGAGCAGAAGAGTTAAATTCCAATTTATCAAGTCCAAAATTGCGTAAACATTTACTATTATCAGTATTTTCATCAAATGCGTTGCGTCCCCAAGTCACATCTATAACTCGCCAACGACCACCCAAAAGCACAGCATTGTATGAGTGAATGTTCGGTACATTTTTAAATTCATTTTCAATTCCTAGTCTATCCATTGCTTCCTTATAGCAGGTAGCAAAGCCTGCACATTTCGCTGTGCGATGTAGCATAACACAAAGATTGCTGTTTGTTTGTGAATTTTTGTTTTTGTAGTCGTAGTTTATGCTTTTAATCATAGATAAGTATACATAAAGTGCTTTTTCTATATCAGTCCAATTTGGGTTAATATGTTTTTCTATTTTTTCAAAAGTCCTAATAATTTTTGCTAACTGTTTTGGAGAATAGAGTGTTCGGTTTACATATTTCGGTTCTTTGTATTTGTCATAACGTTTTGCGTCATATCCGCCAATTACTGAAATAGTTACATTATTTGAAATTTGTTCAATGATGTTTGCATTTTGCCCTACGGTATTTTTTAAAATTACCACTGATTTAGGTTCGTTGTTTAACATCCTTACATCTTCCAATGTTAAAACTTTGTTTCTAATTATCATTTTGCTTACCTCGTTTTATTAATTTTAACACGAATTTTAGTTACTTTCAATAGGGGAGTTTAAAATCATAACTAAAAAGTGTATTTTAATAAAAAACACCATACACTTTATTGTGTATAGTGTAGCACTTATCTCTGCATACCGTCATCTCCGTGTTGCTGTTCTGTAGTTTTCGCTTTTGGGGTAAAATTTTCGATATATCCTTGTCGGTGTAACTCAATTTGGTTTTGTGCAAATTGCTCAATTTGGGCTTCGTCTGTAATACCATACATTTCAGCAACCGCGCGGAAACCATTATAGAATGCTCGCTCATCAATGATAGGTGCATTAAAGTATTCGGGGTAATTAGTTAACACGTTTTTTAACTGTTCATTTAATTGTTGTTCTGCTTCTTTTGTAATCGTGTATTCCCAAATCTCGCGTTTTGATTCTTTACTCTTTAATACCGTGTAGAGTTTACTTTCAACCGTATGCAGAACATTCCCAATTTTTTCTTTAGCAAATTCTGCAAGATCATTTATTTCTTGTTCGTGTTGTTTGCAAAATTTATTGTACTGCTCTAATTTTTCTTTACAAATACTATCCAAATTGTCCAAATTTATTGAATATATATATTCTTCAATTTCTGTAAATTCAGGATACTTTTCGTGAAAACGTTTTGGTACTAATTCAAGATATGGTGTTTGCAAAAGTTTAGCCATTTCTTCATCTTGTTTTAAATTTTCTAGGCTTTGCTCAATTTTTTGCACTTTTTCGGCATTTTCTTGCTTAATTTGGTTATTTGTTTGGTCTACTATTTCTTTTAATTGCTCTTTATTATAATATGGGATATCGATACCAAATCTTTTTAATACATCGCGATACGTAGTGTCATTATAGAATAATTCTTGAAATTCTCCCTGATTATATAGATTTTTTGTATTGGTGAAACGTAGTTTTTCCTTATTTAAAGAAAAAATTTGTTGTAATGGAATCATACAAAAATCATAGTTTACGTCCAAATTTTTTTCTGGTCTGGGGCTTGCCCAACAACTGTCTGCATAATAACAGCCATTTATATTGTATTTGTCGTCTTTTATCAGCACGATATTGTTTGCGTGCCCACCAAGTTGATTGTCATTTTCATCATATACTATACTTGATTGCTTAATGCATTTTAATTCGTTTTCGTCAAATACGCGGTCGCAAAGACATTCAAGAAGGGAAGCATAGCCCGAACAAATTGCCCAATCACTCGTGAGCAAACCTATCCACGTGCGCATATCATTATTATCCCAATAATTTTCGGCGTCCATATTATATACACGGTTGGCGGTATAGTTGTATACAACGATAAATTTTTCAAAAGTAGATAAGGGGACTTGTTGCCCGTTTTCATTTATTGTTAGACTATTTATGTGGTTTGCTACGTTTTCAAGTTCTTGTTGCGCAATCAAAAATTTATTTAGGTCATCGCCCGTTTCGTTAAGGTCAATTTTACAACTTGTGGTACTGTCTTGCAAGGTTGTTGCAATTTCGTTAAGTTTACTTATTTCATCCGCATCACTAATATAGTTCTCGCGATATTTGATAACTACGTCATCACATTTTATGCTGGTATTATTTAAATAATCTAATAGACTTTTTATATAAGGCGCGTCAGCGCGTTCGCTATCCAAAGCAAGCGAAATATTAATATTTTCGTTATTATCAATCGCTTCTTGAAGGGAGTGCCCACGCATATCGAATCTTTTAGTAATATATCCCGTTTCATCTTTGAAACCTGAAAATACAAACTGCCCGTCTTCTATTTCAATAATATATTTTGTATCCGCCATTTTTTACTCCTTATAAATATTATAAGGAAAGGGAAGATATTTGTCAATAAAATAAACTTTACATAATTCGGCACAACTGACACGCAATTATGCTACTAACAAGTGTCGCTACGAGTGCTACGGGTATTGCATAAATTAATCGCTTTGCTTTTGTTTGACTTAGGTAAATTGTGGCTACATAAAATATCGTTTCGCTACTGCCCATAATTACACTTGCGCACCTAGCAATGTAACTATCCGCGCCATAAGTCGAAAAAATCTGTTCAGCAAGCGCAAGACTTCCGCTGCCACTAAATGGACGGATAATCATTAGTTCGGTAAGTTCTTTTGGAATACCAATAAAATCCATTACGGGAGCAAGTAAGTCGGCGGTTAGATTTGTAAGTCCACTAATTCGAAACAACTGAATTGCTACAAAAATCGTTACAAGAAAGGGGAGTATATCTATACATAATTGTATTGCTCCCTTTGCACCGTTTGCAAAAGTACCGTAGCAGTTGACCTTTTTACGTGCGCAATATATGAGTAATAAAATTATTAGTACGGGGGTTACAAATACACTTGCACTCATTTGTTTTCACGCTTTTTTGGCAAATTTTCGCGATTTTTACGCGAAATTTCACGTTTTTTGTGTATTTTTGCGCAAATTTTTACTAAAATTACCCCTAACACTGTGGAAACAAGAGTCGAAATAATTGTAGGCAATATTATATCACTACTTGACATACTGCCATATTGCTGGCGCAATCCAATAATTGTGGTTGGTATTAATTGTATGCTTGTAGCGTTAATTACAATTAGCATAATCATTGCTGTTGAAGCAGTAAGCGAATAATTATTTTGTTTGTCCAAGCCTTGCATTGCTTTTAGACCTGTTGGAGTACAAGCGTTTCCCATTCCTAAAATATTTGCGGACATATTAAGAGCAATGTATTTTTTTGTGTTGCTATCTGTTTTGCCAAATAACCAATCTATGACAGGGTCGAGAAGGGCTGCGATTTTCTCGGACAGCCCACACGCATCAACTAACGCGATAATTCCAAGCCAAACCGCGTAAATACCTAGCAACTTAATTGTTAAATTTACCGCATCGGCGCCCGCGTTCATCATTGCGTTTATACTGTCTTCGGGGTTGACAAATAATAATGTAACCAGACTTGCAAGCACCATAAAAAACCATATTTTGCGCATAATTAAGGTTATGAAAATTTTTTAGCACTTATGAAGGACTTGACTATATTTGCTTGATTTTTTATAATTAATAAATAAAAGGATGAAATTATGTTAATCGACACACATTCACATATCAATCACGAACGGCTAGCAGATATGCTAGACGAAATTATTACAAATCTCGAAACAGGCAGAGTAGGTGGAGTAATTTGCCCGAGTTATTCGCTTGATTCGAGCATCACAAGTCTTGAGGTTGCAAGCCGTAGTTCGCGCGTTTATTGTGCATTAGGTATTCACCCTGAAAACTGCGCCGAATGGAACGAGCAAGCCAAACAATTTTTGCTAGAAAATTTAGACAAGCCGAAAGTTGTGGCTGTTGGTGAAATTGGACTTGATTATCATTACGGCAACGAACAGGCGGACTTGCAGAAAAAAGTATTAGTCGAGCAACTCCGTCTTGCTAAACAATTTGATTTACCTGTAATTTTTCACGTGCGCGATGCGTGGGAGGACTTTTTTGCGGTCGTGAGTGAACATCGAGATTTAATAAAACGTGGGGTTGTGCATTGTTTTGAGGGCGATAGCGAAATTGCGCAAAAAGTACTCGGTCTTGGACTGTATATATCAATCACGGGGTTGGTTACTTTCAAGCCGCGAACTGCACTTCGTGAAGCGGTTGTCGAGATACCCTTAAATAGACTTATGGTAGAAACGGATGCCCCTTACCTTGCGCCCGAACCACACAGGGGCGAGATAAACCGACCAGAATATACAGCACTTGTTGCTGACAAAATTGCAGAAATCAAAGGACTTAGCATACAAC